>JBAXVT010000059.1:0-7934 GCA_037128715.1 Actinomycetes bacterium | reverse complement strand
ACGAGCGCGCGACTGAAAATCGTGAGGTCGACAGTTCGATCCTGTCCCGAGCCACGCTTAATGAGTTAGTTAGAAGATGTTCCTGGAATCGACTTCAAAAGAGCTGTCACTTCTGATTCCTTATAACGGCGATGCCCACCCAACGTGCGAATACTCGTTAACTTGCCGGCCTTGGCCCAGCGGGTGACTGTCTTGGGATCTACTCTAAAGAGCGCCGCGACTTCCGATGGGGTCAGCAAAGTCTCTTGTTCGCTCATCGTCGCCCCCGTTGGTGATTCGGCGAAATGTCCATTTCGCACCGATATGGGTGCAGTATTCCCGTTATCACTCTGTTATGACAAGGGGTGGAGCGGGTTTTTTTCTCAGGTTAAGTGGCCTGCTCCAGCGCTGCCACCTTCCGCCAACGTGAAACCAGCCGCTCGTAGCCCTGACCAGCCTGCGCTCCATCGCCGGTCGACAGACCAAGGAGAGAGAGTTGAATATCCTCAATCGAGGTATCAGCCTCTAGCCCTGCAAAGCCATCCTCTTTCAGGATCTGCTCCAGATAACTGGCCAGCCCGCCGTAATCCAACTCCACCAAAGAGTCGGCATGGAACATGGTGAGCCACTCCAATAGATCTGCAATCTCTTGCTCGATGGGACCGTTGCCAAATGCGCCCACAACGCTTTGATGGGTGAACATGCAACGCTTCTTCGCATTGGAAATTGAGGTGCGCAAAACGGTAAATGCACCATCTTCGTTATGCCCGCGAATGCGCTCTTCTGGTTCGAAGAGTGAGAACCAGCGCGGAGGAATAATCCAAGTTTCGGTAAATATATGTGGAACTTTATCTTCGACGCTCTCTGAACTAATGAGGATCGCCTCTTCCACATTGGAGGGAACAAAGAAGCGGGCCACATTTAGTGGCATCGACTCTTTAAAAGTAGCGAGCGCAGCCCACGAACGTGCTGCAGTGCTCCATGGAGATGCGTATCGCTTTCCCTCGATCTCCAAAATGTGCGCACCATCTGCGGTAAGTGCTGGTGGCTCAGAAGAGATCAATCGACGCAATGCGCGAAGTTGTTCGTCATACCCGGTCGATGAAGTGATCGGTATTGCTTGCCAACGCAATTGCTCTGCCGGCTCAAATGCATCCATCGGCTCATAGACTCGTAAGGAAGCAACGTAAGGAGTCGGGCGCATATTAAGAATCAGTTCTTAATAGTGATGAATTAATTATGCGCGCTTGGCGTAATTGTCATCTGCGTATGGATCTTCATCGCTCTCATCGGTGACCGCTGTGCTAACCGGTGTTTCACCGTGGAGCTCTTTCGCCAAACGCTCTAGATCCATATCTGGACCGGAATATTTAAGATCGCGTGCGACTCTGGTCGCTTTTGCTTTCTGTCGGCCACGCCCCATAGCGAGACCTCCTTCTTCTATGTATCAATACTTAAGTTTAAATTTCGTCAGGAGCGAAGGTTACCGCGCTTGGTAAGTACCCACCAACGCAGAGCCACTTTCGGCGGTTCTACGCTCAATTTTCCCACAGACCCAGGCCTGCATGCCACGGGCGGCGAGGCTACGCAGGGCCAGATCGGCGGCGAGCGGGTCGACCAAAGCGACCATCCCGACCCCGCAGTTCCAAGTTTTCTCCATATCGGCCTGCCCGACCCCACCTTGCCCGGCCAGAAACTCCATTTCTAAGGGGAGAGACCAGGTGGAGCGATCAAAGCTGGCTGCCAGGTGGGTGGGAATCACGCGGGCGGTATTAGCCGCGATGCCCCCGCCGGTGATGTGGGCGTATCCGTGCAGATTCTCTCTTAAGCCTTTATGTAGCGCGAGGCAGTCAAGGGAATAGATCTCCGTGGGTGTGAGCAGGACTTCGCCGAGGGATTTTCCAAAATCTGCAAGGTGGTGGTCTAAGGAGAGGTTCTGAGTTTTGAGGATATGTCGCACGAGAGAATATCCATTGGCATGTAGACCAGAGGCGGGCATCGCAATGATCACATCACCCGCGCGAACCAGGTGTTCGCCCAATAAGTTTACATAATCGACGGCGCCCGTTGCCGCTCCCGCAATATCAAACTCATCATCTGCCAAAAGACCTGGATGTTCTGCGGTCTCACCGCCGACAAGTGCGGTCCCAGCTTTTTGGCAACCGATGGCGATGCCTTGCACGATCTCTGCGATCCGCTCTGGAAAAACTTTTCCGACTGCAATGTAATCGGTCATGAAGAGTGGCTCTGCCCCACAGACAACCAGATCATCAACAACCATCGCAACTAAATCTTCACCGATGGTGTCGTACTTTCCCAGCAGGCGAGCGATCTCGGTCTTGGTGCCGACCCCATCTGTCGATGTGGCAAGCAGAGGACGCTTAAATTTCTTTAGTGCAGAGATATCGAATAAGCCGGCAAAGCCCCCGATATCACCTACGACTTCCGAGCGACGCGCCTTTGCCAGATGCTCTTTCATCAATGCAACAGCGCGGTCTCCAGCTTCAATATCCACACCAGCTGCTTCATACGAAGTCATTCGAAGCGGCTAACAATCTCGAGCAGATTCTTTCCGGCAGATAAGTCAGCTGGAATATCGATCGGGTAGGTGCCGGTAAAGCAAGCGGTGCAAAGCTTTGATTCTGCGATGGTCGTCGCTTCAATCAGACCTTCCATAGAAACATAGCCCAAGGTATCTGCGCCGATAGATCGGCGAACTTCTTCGACTTCAAGACCGGCAGCGATTAACTCGGCGCGGGATGCAAAGTCGATGCCGTAATAACAAGGCCACTTAACTGGAGGAGAAGAGATGCGAACGTGAATTTCTAGCGCACCGGCTTCGCGCAACATGCGGATCAGCGCACGCTGAGTATTGCCACGGACAATCGAATCATCGACCACCACGATACGTTTGCCCTCAATGACATCGCGCAAAGGATTGAGCTTTAAACGGATTCCCAGTTGGCGAATCGTCTGGCTAGGTTGAATAAAGGTACGTCCTACATATGAATTCTTGACCAGGCCGGCGCCATATGGAATTCCGGATTCTTGCGCATATCCAACTGCGGCTGGGGTTCCTGACTCGGGTACAGGGATTACCAAATCTGCAACAACGGGGTGCTCGCGGGCCAACTGTGCGCCTAAAGCGACGCGGGTGGTGTGCACATTGCGGCCAGCAATCGATGTATCGGGGCGGGCCAGGTATACATATTCGAAGATACAACCCTTTGGTTCTGGGGTGGCCCATTTGGTAGAACGCAGCCCATTCTCATCGATGGCAATAAATTCGCCACATTCAACTTCGCGCACAAAAGAAGCACCAACAATGTCGAGCGCTGCTGATTCAGATGCAACTACCCAACCGTGATCGAGTTTGCCGATAACAAGTGGTCGAACACCGTTGCGATCGCGCGCCGCATACAAGGTGTGCTCATCCATGAAGACGAGTGAGAACGCGCCTTTGAGTAGCGGCAAGACAGCGAGCGCCGAGCTCTCGAAATTCTTGCCGTTCTGGGCCGCGATCAGCGCGGTCATGATCTCGGTATCTGTCGTCGCGTTCATATCGTTATCACTCTTGGGTGCAAGTTTTGCAAGAGCCTCAGCGAGATCGCCGGTGTTTGTTAAATTTCCGTTGTGTGCCAGAGCAAGCGTTCCGTGATCGGTAGATCGCAGAGTTGGTTGCGCATTCGCCCACGTAGATGAACCGGTGGTGGAGTAGCGACAATGACCAATTGCCAATTTACCGGTGAGGGTTTTTAAATCGGCCTCAGTAAATACTTGGGAGACCAGACCCATATCTTTATAAACAACGATGCGCTTTCCATCTGATGTGGCAATTCCAGCGGACTCTTGCCCGCGATGTTGTAGAGCGTAGAGACCATAAAAAGTAAGTTTCGCGACCTCTTCATCAGGTGCCCATACTCCAAAGACTCCGCATTCATCTTGCGGCCCTTTTTCCGCGGCGAAAGTCTCAAAGGTGAGTTTTCCGTCGGGGCGCTTTGTCACTCGGCAATCCTAATTGTCTGCGCGGCTAGCTGAAACAGCTGCGAAAGATCCGAGCGCTCTCCGCTGGCGGTGATTCGCCCATCGTTGATTCCATCCGACCAATCCAGTGAACCATCGATCAACGCCATAAATTCGTCGGCTCCCATTTCAACAACGTTAGGTGGGGTACCGCGGGTGTGCTTTGGACCCTCGCAACATTGAATGGCGGCGTAAGGAGGTATCCGAAGTTCGACGGCGTGACCGGGAGCGATCTGACTGATCTGATCGAGCAGCGCTTTGACCTGGGAAAGAACCAAGGGATCGCGCGCCATCATCGCTACTTAACCGAAGAGCCTTGGGAAGATCTCGGTGTGAGCCTGCCGCAGTTCGGAGAGTGGAATTGTCGCGCCATTGATTACAAGCGCATCCCCACCTGATGTCCCGATGGGATGAAAAGAGATCCCGCGCTCTTTTGTTAATGCGCGCAGCGCATCGAAATTTTTTGGATCTACGGATACCAAGACGCGACCAGGGGTCTCGGCGAATAGCCCAGCGGCGACCCCTCCCGGGATGAAGGCTGCGGGAAGTTCGATGGTGGCGCCAATGTTGTTGCGCAGGGTGGATTCGGTAAGCGCGGCAGCTAATCCACCATCACTCAGATCATGCGCCGATTCAAAGAGTGGTTGCGCCTCGAGTAGGAGATCGATCAGGCGAACTTCCGCAGCGATATCTGGGGTTGGGGCGCGATCGCCTATCTGGCCGTGCAGGTGCGCCCACTCGGAACCGCTGAAGTTATCTGAAGTATTGCCCAGTTGGACGATATTTAATCCAGCGGCTGGAAAACCCATCTTGGTTCGGGTAGTTACATCTTGAATCACGCCAAGGACTGCAATTACCGGTGTCGGCAGAATCGCAACACTTCCCGTCTGGTTATAGAAGGAAACATTGCCGCCCGTTACCGGCAAGCCCATCTCTAAGCAGATATCTGCCAGACCTCGCACCGTCTCGGCGAATTGCCACATTACCTCTGGATCTTCGGGCGAACCGAAATTGAGGCAGTTAGTAACAGCTAGCGGCTTTGCTCCGCTGGTTGCGATGTTGCGACAAGACTCAAGCATCGCCAACTTCGCACCGTTGTAGGGATCGAGATAAGACCAGCGAGCATTCGCATCAGTCGAAATCGCAACGCCGAGATTGGTGTTCTCGTCGATGCGAATCATTCCAGAATCTTCTGGTTGCGCTAAAACTGAGTTGCCTTGAACATAGCGATCATATTGATCGGTGACCCAGGACTTATCAGCAATATTTGGTGAAGAGATCAGCGCAAGTAGTTCGGACTTAATCGCAGCAGCGTCATCAACCTCTGGAAGCGTTGTTGGCTTTAAAGTATCGAGATAAGCCGGTCTTGCCATCGGGCGGTTATAAACCGGACCATCATGGGCGACGGTGCGTGGTGGTACGTCAACAATTAGCTCGCCATTAAAAGTAATTTCAAGATGTTTACCCTCTGTGACCTGACCGATAACCGTTGCGTTGACATCCCACTTCTTGCAAATCTTCATAAAGCGCGCCAACTTGATGGGCTCGATGATTGCGCACATGCGCTCCTGTGATTCCGACATCAATATCTCTTCCGGAGAAAGCGAAGGATCGCGCAATGGAACCTTGTCGAGTTGAATCGACATACCACCCGAACCAGCAGAAGCTAATTCACTTGTCGCGCATGAAAGTCCAGCGCCACCCAAATCTTGAATTCCGATAACTAAATCTTCCGCGAAAATCTCAAGCGAACATTCGATCAAAACTTTTTCAGCGAAAGGATCTCCCACTTGAACCGCGGGACGCTTAGCGGCTTTACCTGATACAAATGTTTCAGAGGCGAGTACAGATACTCCGCCGATTCCATCCCCACCTGTCTTCGCTCCAAAGAGCACAACGAGATTGCCGGTGCCGTGGGCGGTTGCGAGTTTGATATCTTCGTGGCGCATTACGCCGACACAGAGCGCATTCACAAGGGGATTACCAGCATAAGTAGCGTCAAATACCACTTCGCCACCAATATTTGGAAGCCCTAAACAGTTTCCGTATCCACCAACGCCGGCCACAATTCCGGGGAGGACACGTCGGGTATCAACGGCATCGGCAGGACCAAAGCGCAGCGGATCCATAACGGCGATGGGGCGCGCGCCCATGGTTAAAATATCGCGCACGATTCCACCAACACCGGTAGCAGCGCCTTGGTAGGGCTCAACAAAGGATGGGTGATTGTGGGATTCGATTTTGAAAGTTATGGCGTAGTTCTGCCCGATATCAACAACGCCAGCATTTTCACCGATACCGACTAACAGCGCATCAGAGTGTGGAGCCTTCTCGCCAAATTGCTTGAGGTGCACCTTAGAAGATTTGTAAGAACAGTGTTCAGACCACATGACCGAATACATCGCAAGTTCGGAGGATGTTGGACGGCGTCCTAGGATCTCTCGGATCCGGGCGTACTCATCCTCTTTAAGGCCGAGTTCACGCCAGGGTTGAACTGTCTCTGGTTGGGCGGCTGCAATCGCAACGGTATCGAGAGCCATCAGCGACCTACCAAACTCTGCAAGATAGATGTGAAAAAGGCGAGGCCATCGACGCTGGGACCGGTTAAAGATTCAATCGCTTGTTCTGGGTGTGGCATGACACCAACTACGTTGCCGCGCGCGTTTGAAATACCCGCAATATCGTTCTTAGAACCGTTGGGATTTGTCTCTGCATATCGCAAAACAACGCGACCTTCAGCTTCCAATTCACTCAAGGTTTCGGCGCTTGCTTGGAATGAACCTTCACCGTTCTTGATAGGAATCACCAAACGATCACCTTTGGTGTAACCAGAGGTCCACGGGGTAGATGTGTTCTCCACAATAAGTGGTTGATCGGTGCAGACAAAGTGCAGCCCTTGGTTGCGGGTCAGCGCACCGGGCAAGAGATGTGATTCGCAGAGAATTTGGAAACCGTTGCAGATACCAAGGACCGGGAAACCGTGTTCAGCTGCGACAATGATCGAAGACATAATCGGTGCAAAGCGTGAGATCGCGCCACAACGTAGGTAGTCGCCGTAAGAGAAGCCGCCGGGAAGAACGACCGCTTCAACTTCTTTCAGGTCATCACTGGCGTGGAAGAGTGGAACAGGAGTGCCACCTGCTAAACGAATTGCGCGCAGCGCGGATGAATCATCAAGTGAACCTGGAAAGGTGACTACGCCTATGCGCATTACGCCTCAACCCTTACGAGATAAGTTTCAATAACGGGGTTGGAGAGCAGGGTTTGCGCGGCCTTCTCAATATCGGCCAGCATTTCAGGCGTTGGGGTACCAGCGACTTCAATTTCAAAACGCTTGCCTTGGCGTACCGCCTTGGCGAAGGTAAAACCTAGGCGGGGTAGCGCGGCTGCTACCGCCTGACCTTGTGGATCCAAAATCTCGGCCTTCAACATAACTTCCACGACGATGGTGGCCATTAGATAGTCCTTCCGGTCAGTAAGGTAAAAGCGGATTCGTAACGCTCGCGAGTCTTCTCAACAACTTCGGCGGGCAACTCTGGTGGTGGGCTCGCACGATCCCATCCTGATGCGAGCAACCAATCGCGAACATATTGCTTATCGAAGGAGGGTTGGGTACCGCCCGGCTTCCAAGAGTCGGCCGACCAAAAACGGGAAGAGTCTGGGGTTAAGGCTTCGTCGCCTAGGCAGATCTTACCTTCCGAGTCCCGACCAAATTCAAATTTAGTGTCAGCCAAGATAATCCCTCGCGTGGCGGCGTAATCGTGCGCCGTGGAATATAGCTGCAAGGTCAGAGCACGCAGGGCTTGCCCGTCGGACTCCCCGATAATTTCGCTAGCGCGAGTGAATGAGATGTTCTCGTCGTGATCGCCCATCTCAGCCTTGGTGGCAGGTGTAAAAATATTCTCGGGTAACTTCGATCCATCGAGCAATCC
>JBAXVT010000058.1:0-8112 GCA_037128715.1 Actinomycetes bacterium | reverse complement strand
TCGTACACTCGATCAATAGTTCAAGGTTCTAAGTAGAATTCACCCGTTAGCCCACAAGGTTGGCGGGTGAATTTTTTTCCCGATACATAAAAGGAGACCGTCCGATGGCAGGCAGAGTCGCAGGTTTAGTTGCAATAGTTACTGGTGCTGGTTCTGGCATAGGCCAGGCAAGTGCTATTCGCTTAGCCGAAGAGGGCGCCACAGTGGTTTGTGCCGATATTAATGAGATCGCAGCCAAGGCAACATCAGATTCTATTAACGCGACGGCGGCACGCTCGACCTGGGCTTCTCTTGATATCTCCGATTCTGCGACCTGCACAAATCTTGTAGATAAAACTGCAAAAGATTTCGGAAGCGTTGATATCTTGGTCAACAACGCTGGAGTAAACCTTCCCGGCGTCTTTCATGAAGTTTCTAATGAGACGATAGATCGCACTTTGAATGTAAATGTGAAAGGCGCGATGTATCTGACGCGTGCCGCGATTCCATACATGCTCAAGAAGGGGATCGGTTCAATCGTTAACATGTCGAGCGTCAATGGTCTTGTCTCCGAACCCTTTTTAAGCGTCTACTCCGCCTCCAAAGGCGCAATCGTTATGTTCACACGTGGCATCGCGCTGGACTATGCCAAGCAGGGAATTCGATGTAACGCAATCTGCCCGGGTTGGGTTGATACGCCGATCAACCATGCACATGCCAAGATGCTCGGTGGACTCGACCATGTTTATGAGACGATTGATTCTTTCCAACCTATTGGTCGCCCCGGAACATCACGCGAGATCGCAAACCTAGTTCTCTTCTTAGCTTCTGATGAATCCTCGTTTATGACGGGTTCTATCGTTTCGGCAGATGGTGGAATGACTGCGCAATAGCTAGTGCTTATGCTGTAAAACTTCCTGTCCCCAACGTTGCACGATGGGTTTCCATACTGCGATGAGTTCGGCCTCTGCAGCGGCAAATTCTGGGGCAATCGTAGCCTTGCCGGAATCGATGAAAGCGTTGTCTGCCTCCGCTTCCCACCACTTCACAACTTCAAGATCGATCTCGGGGTGGAACTGGACACCGTAACTTCTTGTGCCCAAGCGATAGACTTGATTGACGCATAATTCACTCGATGCGAGGAGTGTCGCACCGGTCGGAAGTTCGACAACTTGGTCCTCGTGCCATTGCGCAACGGGTAGTTCCGAATCAAATGTAAAAATTGCATCGGTAACTCCCACGCCGTGAACAGAGTAGATGCCAACTTCACCAAGTTCTGCTCGTTCAACGCGGCCGCCGCCGGCTACCGCAAGAAGTTGAGTTCCAAGGCAGATGGCAAAGATGGGGACGTCACGATCGATCGCATCTTTAAGCAGCGCACGCTCTGGCGCAAGCCAAGGATGCAGATGATCTTCCGTCGCGTTCATATGACCGCCGAGGGGGATGAGCGCAGAAACGTTCGATGGAACTTCACTCGGTACAGATTCACCGGCGTAGGCGCGCAGAACTTGTATTTCGAAGCCAAGTTCTTCCAGCCAACGGCCAACTAAATGTGGGGCATCGGTCTCGTCATTTTGAATGGCGAGAATTATTGGTCTTGGCTCGACCATGCCTTAGTGAGAGGTGACCGGACAGGTAAGGGTGCGAGTGATGCCAGGAACGGCCTGCACTTTAGCGAGGACGCCACGGCCGAGCTCTTCCATGCTGGGGGACTCTGCACGCATGATCACGTCATAAGGGCCGGTCACGCCTTCAGCCAGGGTGACGCCTGCAATCTGCGAAATCGCTTTAGCAACGCTGGAAGCCTTGCCGACATCGGTTTGAATCAAGATATAAACCTGAACTGACATGTTGACTCCTTTAAGTTTCGCTCTTTACTGGCGAGGCTGGCCCGCACGGGCTCTAGGCTACTCCCAGAACCTAGGGTTAAGGGAAGAGAATTTATATGGCCAGCGAATCCTCGCTCATCGCCGCGGTCAAGGCGATCTTCGAAGGTGCGCCGTCATCACATGACAGGGTCCTCGTTGGAATCGGGGATGACGCCGCCATCATTTCTCAACCCAAGGGAAAGGTAGCTCTGGCGACAGATATCGCAGTCGAAGGAGTGCATTTCAACCGCACGTGGTCATCCCTTTTTGAGATCGGCGCCAAGATCACCGCCGCAAACCTTGCTGACATTTACGCAATGGGCGGAACTCCGGAGTATCTATTGGTTGCAGCCGCGCTACCTGCGGGATTTACGGTTGCAGAAATTGAGGAGTTAGCTCGAGGCATAGTTGATGAGGCATCCAAGGTGGGTGCGCGAGTTGTCGGCGGAGACTTAACTGCCTCGGAAGCCTTGGTTGTTTCCCTTGCGGTCTACGGAAGTGTTAAGGATCCCATTCTTCGTAGTGGGGCTGCGGTAGGTGATCTCGTCATTATTAGCGATCTGCCGGGAAAGTCGGCAGCGGGGTTAGAACTTTTAAAGGCAGGGATTAGCGACGAGAGAACGTTGCCCCACCGCAGACCTTTGGTTGATTACACCGCCGCTCGAGATTTCGCGCTGGCAGGGGTATCGGCGATGTGTGATGTCAGCGATGGATTGGCCTCTGAACTTCTTCATATTTCGCGCGCATCAGGGGTGGGAATCGAGATTCGCACCGATGAGGCAATTGATTTCGATGGTGGAGAAGATCATGTATTTGTTGCAACAATTTCTCCGCATCTTCCCTTTCCAAGACAAGCGATCGAAATCGGCAGGGTCGTATTAGGTAAGGGAGTTCGCATCAACGGTGAACCGGCGATTCATAAAGGCTTTACGCACTTTCCAGAATAGATCGTGCAAAGGCGGGGCGATCGGTCATCATTACGTTCGCGCCATGTTTCCTGCAGAGCAAGATTTCTTCCTCGCTATTTGCGGTCCAAGCAAATATCTTGCGATGGCCCAGCTTTGATTGGTGCAACTTCGCGAGAGTGTCAACGGAAGGTCCAATCGAACGGCCGGGATTAAAGAACGCGACCCAGCGGTATGGAATTAAATAGACAGTATTCCAATGCGAGCTACGTAAACGAGCCACGGCAAGCCACGAGAAGGACATAATCGATACCCAAATCCCCGCCTCTGAAATTCGGTCCTGATAAGTACGCAGAGATTTTAAGAGTTCACGTTCAACGGCACCACGAGTGGGCACTGGATGCTTGGTTTCCAGCGCCAGATGTTTTTTGAATTGCAGTGCAATATCGAGGAGATCTGCAAGGGTGAGGATCGGGTAAGCAGCTCGAATCTCCTCCAATGTGGAGTCGGCAATGACAAGATCACAATCGGCCACGCGTTTCATATCGTCATCGTGCCAACAGACGAGGAGGCCATCTTTAGTTAAACGCAGATCTGTTTCGAAGCCGTCGGCGCCTTGATCGACCGCCGCCAGGTAGGCCTCACGAGAGGCTTCGGGATGGTCAAAGGAGGCCCCACGATGGGCGTAGATAAGAGGGTTAGATAAAGGGGTCACGCACCTACTCTAAAGAAGAGGAGGGCTAGCGGACTACCTTTCCAGCCTTGAGGCATGATGAACAAACATTCTGACGCTTGGTCGCTCCTGCTACCAGGGTGCGGACGCGTTGGATATTTGGGTTCCAGCGGCGGCGGGTCTTACGCATTGAGTGCGAGACGTTATTGCCAAAGCTCGGGCCCTTGCCACAGATGTCGCAGTTTGATGCCACGATGGCTCCTTTAAATTCAGGTACGGTGAAATTCCAGTACGGCTAAGAGCGGAAGATTACCGCCCCACGAGCCTAAAAGGCTAATCCAAGCCTCGGTACTTGGCAGAATGGCGCCATGTCCACCCTGCAGACCCCGCTTAAGAAGGAATTAGGGGACAGGACCGCCACGGCGCTGACCAAGGCCTTTGGAATGGAGACGGTCGGTGACCTCTTGCGGCACTACCCGCGCCGCTACGTCGTGCGTGGGGAGCTGAGCAATATCTCGGAGTTGGCCGAGGGCGAGGAAGCGACCGTTTTAGCTGAGATCGCCTCTGCGCACCTGCGTCGAGCCAGTGGAAGGACCATCCTCGAAGTTGTTGTCACCGATGGTTCAGCAAAGCTGTATCTCACATTCTTTAATCAACCTTGGCGCGAGAAAGAGTTGAGTGCTGGGCGGACGGGAATGTTCGCGGGCAAGGTCGGACTTTTCAACGGAAAACGTCAACTCTCACATCCGGATTATCAACTGATTCCCGATGGCGACGATGTTGATGAAGCGGTCTCGGGATTCGCCGGAAAGTTCCTCTCTGTGTATCCATCGGCTGCCAAATTTCCTTCATGGAAAATTACACAATGCGTGGAGATCGTTCTCGATGGACTGGAAGAAGTTCCAGATTATCTTCCTGGTGAATTACTGAGCGAATTGGGCTATCCCAGTGTTACTGAATCCTTGCGCGAGATACACGCACCAACCTCTTTGGAAAGTTCTGCGCTCGCTCGCCAACGCCTTACATTTGATGAGGCGCTGCTTTTGCAGCTTTTACTGGCGCAACGGCGTGCGCAATATCGATCGATGCCAGCTATTTCTCGCACGGTTAAAAGTGGCGGATTAGTAACTAGCTTTGAATCTATTTTGCCATTTACATTCACCGCAGGTCAGTTAGCGGTATCAGCAGAGATCGAATCTGATATGGCACAGACGCATCCGATGCATCGATTGTTGCAAGGCGAGGTGGGTTCTGGAAAGACGGTTGTTGCGCTGCGTGCTGCCCTCTCGGTGGTCGACTCCGGAGGACAGGCTGCGCTGCTCGCGCCTACCGAAGTCTTGGCACAGCAACACTTCAAAACCATTACAAAATTATTGGGACCGCTCGCAGAAGCGGGAACTCTCGGCGGAGATAGCGCGGGCACTCAGGTCGTGTTATTAACAGGCTCAATGAACGCAGCGCAGAAGCGCGAGGTCAATGCCAAGATCGCATCAGGTGATGCGGGAATTGTGATTGGCACGCATGCGCTTTTGAGCGAAGGAGTTGCTTTCCACGACCTGGGGCTAGTCATCGTTGATGAGCAGCATCGCTTTGGAGTAGAGCAGCGCGATGCTCTACGCACCAAGGCGAAGGTCCCGCCGCATGTTCTCGTAATGACAGCAACCCCAATTCCGCGAACAGTTGCAATGACGATCTTTGGGGACCTTGAGATATCGACCTTGCGCCAACTCCCTTCGGGCCGTATCCCGATTACAACTCACGTCATCCCTGTACTGGAAAAGCCGCGCTACCTCGATCGAGCGTGGGAACGCATTCGCGAGGAGGTTGCTAAAGGGCATCAGGCTTACATTGTTGCCCCACGTATTAGCGCCAGCGAGAGCGAACCCGAGGGCATGACAGATCTAGATCGTGCCATCGCCAAGATTATGGATGGCGAGAAAGAGGAGAAGGTTCCTCTGACCTCAGTAGAAGATCTTGCTCCGGCGCTGGCCTTAGGCGCGCTCAAGGGGCTGCGCGTTGCACCCTTGCATGGGCGACAGAGCTCTGAGTTGAAAGATGCCACGATGCAGGCCTTCACCGAAGGCAAGATAGATGTCTTGGTTGCGACAACTGTGATCGAAGTTGGTGTTGATGTCCCTAACGCTTCAATGATGGTGATCATGGATGGCGATCGCTTCGGAGTTTCACAGTTGCATCAGTTGCGCGGTCGCGTGGGTCGTGGCGGTATCGCTGGTCTGTGTCTTCTAGTTTCAGGTGCCGCTGAGGATTCAGATGCAATGGTCCGGCTAAACGCCGTTGCCAGCACTCTCGATGGATTTGAACTCTCTCGCATTGACCTGGATCAAAGAAGTGAGGGTGATGTACTCGGAAAGGCCCAATCGGGAGTTCGTTCGCATCTCCGACTTCTCAAGGTGCTTCGCGATGAACCTCTGATCGAGAAGGCGCGGCTCGTTGGAACTAAACTAGTCGAAGAAGATCCAACGCTTTCGCGCAACCCTGAGTTGGCCGCGGCTGTCGCAGTATTGCGTGCAGAAGAAGCAAGTTCATTTGTAGATAAGGGATAGTTATGAGAATCATTGCAGGCAGCGCCAAGGGAAAGAGTTTGATCTCACCACCAGATGATCGAACCCGCCCCACATCAGATCGCGCCCGCGAGGGACTCTTCTCTTCTCTGGTCTCAGAATTTTCATCGCTCGTGGGGCTGCACTTTCTGGATTTGTTTGCGGGAAGCGGCGCGGTTGGCGTTGAGGCCCTGTCGCGCGGTGTCGCAATCATTCATGCCGTCGAATCCGATGGAGATATGGGAAATGTTGCGATCTCTAACTTTCAACTTGTTAAGTCGCCAACTGGTGCCTACCGCGTCTTTCATACGAGAGCGGAGCGATTCCTGGAATCTGACCAGGCGAGCGAGAGGGGTCCGTACGACATTATCTTTATGGATCCGCCATATGAGCTCTCGAATCTGGCCGTTGAAGAACTGCTGCAGACAATCGTTTCGCGCAACCTTTTGCAACCACGCGGCATCGTTGCAATTGAGCGCGTGAGTAAGAGTTCCCCCTTCACCTGGCCAGCAGGGATGGAAGAGATCAAGGTGCGCTCATATGGGCAGGGAAGTATCTACTACGGGGGCTACTCTGCTAGCGTTTTACCGTGAAACGAGTCGTATGCCCCGGATCCTTTGATCCCATCACCTTTGGGCACCTCGACATCATCGAGAGAGCAAGCAAGATGTTCGATGAAGTCGTAATAGCCGTTCTGGTCAACAAGACAAAGGCGACGCTCTTTACTGTTCCAGAGCGTATTGAAATGATCACCGAGGTGACAGCAAAGTTTCCCAATGTTCGCGTCGATTCCTGGTCAGGGCTGCTGGTTGACTACTGCGTAGAGAACAATATTGGGGTTATCGTCAAAGGGCTGAGAGCCATCACCGATTTCGATTACGAATTGCAGATGTCTCAAATTAATTTGCAGCTCAAGGGGGTAGAGACTCTCTTCATGTCGACTGCACCCGCGCACTCATTCCTATCTTCATCTCTCGTTAAAGAGATTGCCAGTTATAACGGCGATGTTTCAAACTACATCCCAGCGACTCTCTTAGAGAAGCTCAAAACTCGACTTGCACTCGTACATGGAGGTAACTAATGGAATCTGTTGATCGCGTTCAGAGCGCCATATCCCTGGTCGAAGAGGCGCGTGGAGTTCCCCTTTCTGCCAGTTGCGTTGTACATCGCGGTGAACTTCTCGAACTTCTTGATGGAGCCCGTAACTCATTTCCACAAGACTTCGCGCTAGCGCAACAGATCATTGAAACTCGAGAGCAAATTCTGGAAGAGGCGCGTTCTAGTGCTGATGCAGTAATCGCACACGGACGCGAAGAGGTTTCGCGGATGATCGAGCAGACCGAAATCGTCGCGGCAGCTCGTGATGAAGCAAAGCGCATCCTTGCGGCGGTAGAAGAAGATGCCCGAGTAGAACGCGAAGAGATCGAGGCTTATATCGATTCCCGCTTAGCCACCCTTGAGGTAATTCTTAACAAAACCCTCGACGTCGTGCATCGAGGCCGGGAAAAATTGCAGGGCTTTGAAGATAAGCACATCCTCTCCGATTTCACAGAGTAGTTGATCATGACGATTAAGAATCCATTTCTCTTTAGCTGCCACGATCTTCCGCGCCGTGCGGGGGAGATGCGTGAGTACGAACTAACCTACGATGAACACGAACCGATCGGTGTTCCGCTGCTGATGGTCCCAGGAGATGGAGCGATCTATCTAGATCTGCGCATTGAGGCAGTCGAGCAAGGCGTGCTTGCCACTGGATCGGTCTCAAGCGAGGCGATCGGCGAATGCACCCGTTGTCTCGACCCGGTCACCTTCGATATCGATGAGACCTTCCAAGAACTCTTTCACTACGAAGTGGACTACCGGCAGAAATCGAAGTCCAAAGAGGTCGATGTCGAAGATGAGGATGAACTCCTGGAGATGGATGGAGACCTGATTAACCTCGATGGCCCCATTCGTGATGCCCTCGTTCTGAACCTTCCTGTGAACCCGCTCTGCAGTGAGGATTGTGAGGGGCTCTGCCCTACCGGCGGGGTGAAGTGGGAGGAACTGCCCGATGATCATGCTCACGCGGCGGCAGATATCCGCTGGGCTGGCCTCACCGATTGGAAAGGCCCCAACTCCTGATT
>JBAXVT010000057.1:0-8145 GCA_037128715.1 Actinomycetes bacterium | reverse complement strand
ATTCCACTCCTGAAGATTAATCGCGAAAAAACCAAGAAGTAGATATGTCTGTCTTCGATTCACTTATCGATCAGAATGAGACTGTAGCAATTCTGAAGGAAGCGACCGTCGCCGCTAAGAATAATGAAGATGAATCACAGAACATGACTCATGCCTGGCTCTTTACCGGTCCACCGGGTTCAGGTCGAAGCAATACCGCTTTAGCTTTTGCAGCAGCCCTTCTCTGCCCCGATTCTGGATGCAATCAATGCGTAAATTGCACGACCGCCCTTAAGGGAACTCATGCAGATGTTGAGTTGATTAAGACCGAGGGACTTTCCATTAAAATTGACGAGATCCGCGATCTCATCACACGGGCATCGTGGAGTCCATCTGTTGCGCAATATCGCGTAG
This sequence comes from Actinomycetes bacterium, assembly GCA_037128715.1. Lineage (GTDB taxonomy): Bacteria > Actinomycetota > Actinomycetes > Nanopelagicales > Nanopelagicaceae > PALSA-747. Next base: position 7,752 of record JBAXVT010000057.1, on the reverse strand, counting down.
TCATAATTGAAGATGCCGATCGATTGACTGAATCGGCGGCAAATGCCCTGCTTAAGGCGATTGAAGAGCCGGGGTTAAGAACCGTCTGGCTGCTCTGTGCACCTACCCTGACCGATGTGCTTCCCACGATTCGCTCTAGAACCCGAAATTTAATATTGCGCACGCCATCCATCGCCGCTGTCACCAAACTCCTAGAGAGCGAATTAATCTCTCCGCAGATCGCAGAACTGGCAGCGCGTGCCTCCCAGGGACATATTGGCCGGGCACGCTATTTAGCGAAGGATCCAGAGGCGCGGACGAGACGCACAGATATCCTCAAGCTTCCGCTCACTATTACGGATATCGCCTCAGCATTTAAATGTGCCCAATTATTGGTCGATGCCGCCAAGCGTGAAGCCGAGGCAGATGCTGAGAAGAGAAACGACCTGGAAACTTCCGCCTTAAAAGAAGCTTGGGGCCAGCAAGGAACTCGATTGGTCCAGGGTGGGGCAAAGGCGATTAAGGAACTTGAGAAGGATCAAAAGTCCAGACAAACTAGAATGGTCCGAGATTACTTAGACCGAGCACTTTTAGATATCGCGACTTTCTATCGGGATACCCTACTTGTACAGAGCGGCACGAAATCTGAGGGATCGCTTATCAACGGTGATATGCAGCGTGAGATCCAGATTGTGGCAAGTAATACAACAACAGAAATTACTTTAAGGAAGTTAGAGGCAATCATGAAGACGCGCACCAATCTTTCGCGCAACGCTGCCCCATTACTGGCTGTCGAAGCGTTGATGGTGCAATTACGATGAGAGCGAGAATTGCCATATGTGCGGCCTTCTCACTGGCGCTCTCTAGTTTTATCTCCCCTACCTTTGCGAGTCAGACCTGGACCTTAGCGACTCTGCAGTCACAGACCCTCAACTGGGCCCCCTGTAACGGCGGCTTTCAATGCGCACAATTTCACGTCCCTGTTGATTACAGCCATATAGATAACAACACTTTTACCCTGCAAGTAATCAAACACAGTGCAAATACCCCCGCCAAACGCCTCGGATCTCTGATCATGAACCCAGGCGGTCCAGGCGGTTCAGGAATTCAATATGTAGAAGCTGCGGATTCCATTGTTTCGACAAGTATTGAAAACGTTTACGATTTAATTGGTTTTGATCCCAGAGGCGTAAATCTCTCACAACCCATCCGTTGTTTGACCGATCCACAAGAGGACTATTTCCTTGGTGGAGATGGTTCTGTGCAGACTCCAGCGGATCTGGCATCGGCGATAAATTCTTCAAAATTGATGGCTTCTGCATGTGCCATGTCAGCCGGAAATAGATTGGGCCATTATTCAACGCTGGAGACGGCGCGTGATATGGAGCTCTTACGAATACTTCTTAAGGAGCCAAAACTCAATTACATTGGAAAGTCCTATGGAACTTTTCTAGGAACGCTCTATGCAGCTCTATATCCAAAGACGACTGGACGTATGGTTCTTGACGGCGCCGTTGACCCCAATATTCCAGTTCGCGACCAAAATATCGCCCAGGCGGTCGGTTTTGATACTGCTCTCAAATCTTTCGTTGCAGCAAACCCCGCCTTCTCAATAAAACAAATAAGAGCATTTTTGCAAAGTTCGCGAACAAAGCCCTTGGTGGATCGCAACCATCGTCAACTTTCAGAGTCTCTTGTAGTGACCGGAATTGCCGCCTCCCTCTATGATCCGACGGATGGCTGGCCATTACTGGCAAAGGCGCTTTCTGAAGCTCTCACGAATAAGAATCCTTTCGGTTTCTTCCTGCTCGCTGATTCCTACAATGAGCGCAATAAAGATGGCCATTATGTTTCAAATCAGACCGATATCGCTGAAATTGTTTCATGCCTAGATTTCAAAGACTCGCGCAGTCTGAGTCAGATGCAGGTAGATGCAAAGAACTTCGCCACCGCCGCGCCAATATTCGGACCATACCTGGCCTTCTCCGGGTTGCCATGCATGTATTGGCAGGCCAAGCCTGTGGTGGCACCTTCCCTTACCCACTTGGCCAGTAATCCGCTCTTGATTATCGGCACCACCCGCGATCCCGCTACGCCTTACCACTGGGCCGTAGGGCTGCACAAAGTCCTGCTAAACAGCACTCTCATAACATTAAATGGGGACGGCCACACTGGAGCCAATCGGGGTAGTACCTGCGTGGATAAGGCTATGAACCGCTACCTGCTGACCGGGAAGCCTCCCACCCGTGACATGACCTGCGATACCGACGCCGCCCTCTCTGCGGCGGTCACGGTCTAATCCCCGAGTTGGTAAAAAGCACCCCTCGGGATACGGCAGTATTTCCCTATGCGCCTCGATCACGTTTCTTACGTAACCAGTCACGAACAGCTTTCTGACACTGTTCAACGTTTAGGCTCCAAGTTGGGAACGACCTTCGTCGATGGTGGCATTCACCCGCGCTTCGGTACTCGCAACTTCACCGCTCCGCTCCACAATGGTCACTACCTTGAAGTTGTCTGCCCACTGGATCATCCAGCTACAGGAAGCAATCCCTTTGGTCGCGCGGTTTCAAAGCGCGCAGATGAGGGTGGCGGTTGGTTGACCTGGGTTCTATCCACCGACGACATCACAACTATTGCAACTCGAATCGGTCGCCCGGCAGCAGAGGGTCATCGCATGAAACCTGACGGAACCGATCTACGCTGGAAACAAATTGGTGTTGCTGATGTTTTGCAAGATAAGCAATTACCCTTCTTTATTGAGTGGCTTACTACCGATCATCCATCTAAGGATGGAATCGCAACCGCCTCAATTACCAAAGTGGAATTCGCGGGCGACAAAGAGAAGATCAAAGAATATGCCGGCGCTGAAGTATCTGAAGCAATCGGGGAAGTCGAAATTATTTGGGTAGATCCATCAACGAACGATGGCGACACTGGAATTGTTGCGGTTTACCTGCAAACTCCATCTGGTGAAATTCGCGTCGACTAAACTCCTTGAATCACTTTAAATCGCACACGCTCTAATTCGTCACCATCAATTTCGCAGGTAAATAGATAAGAACCTAAGCGCGGAATTGGCAGCATTGGCATATTGAAGCCTAAATTTATAACTTGCCATTCACCGGGTTCCAACCCTTCTGGACGGCCAACTTGAAAGTTCATCTCTGCTCGAAATGGTCCAAAGGTGTCAGGGCCAGTTGGAAGTAATACATCTTGGCCATCGATGTCCTGCAGGCGAATGATTAGTTGATGGTCGCGATTTGTGAGATCCCAGGGGACCTTCACTTGAACGGCTATTCCCACGTTTATTGGCCAGGGAGCGAGGGCTCCGACGGGAACGGTCACCCGATCAATTCCACCACCAGAGATGTATAAGAGCCCACTGGGGCTTTCTACGTGATTACAGAGGATGGCAGAAAGTTCCATAAGGCACAGGGTACTCTTACGGTTCCGCCTCGGTGGCTCAGTGGTAGAGCAGCCCACTCGTAATGGGCAGGTCGCCGGTTCAATCCCGGCCCGAGGCTCCAAGTTTGGCCGCAATATATGGCTCCAAACGTAGGCTGGTACCCACACTGATGTGGCTATAGTCACGGTAGACATTGGTCTTTGCATAAAGAGCGGGGCAGGTTCCTGCGCTGCATAGGACCGTCGAAGGATCAATTACAACCCCTCCCTTGGATTGCACAATTGCCTTGACTGCAGCAGTAGTCGCAGAATGCGGAAGCGGAAGATCGCATTTAGATGGGTGGCTTGTGTTACGAACTATGCAACTTGGAGAATCTGAACCTGGCCACGATGTATCACTGAGTAAAACCGGAGTAGCGCCACTAGCGATCGCTGCATTAAGAGTTCTTGTAAAACCAATTCCGTATGCGCTTGCATAGGGGATCTTCTTATTTGCTAACTCGTAGCTCTGTTCGGTGGCCCCCGCTAAGAAGATGTATTTGGGCTGGTAGCGAAGGAATTCTCTGGCGAGGTTCTTCTCCCAGATCGCGCATGCGCTATCTATTTTGGCGGAGCGAATAATGGTTAGTTCGGCCGCGGGACAACTTGATTTGGTTAGGGTGAATAACTTCCAATGATTCTTCTTCGCCAGAAGATTGATGCCAGGAAAGTGCATGGCTGCGTGTGAGTCACCAGCGAGAATTACATAGGTAGAACTCTTGGTATCACCAAAGAAGCAATTGGCCTTAGGGGCAGATACGTCAAAGGGGAGATGGCACCCATCGGCATAGAGGATGGGGACTTCGCGAGAAATCTGAATCGAACCTGTTGCTAGCGCAGATCCAGATTCTAAGAGAGCGAAAGATAGACTCGCAACAACCCCCAAAGGAATCGCAAATTGCCAAAGGCGCTTAATTCGCATCTGGGTCCTTAACGGATTCTCAAAGTACTTATAAATAGTCGCAGCGAGAGTGATGGCGAGAAGCGCAATCAGGAAGCTTTTAGTCCGACTCGTACCGGGGTAGCGTGACATCAGGATTATAAAGAGCGGCCAGTGCACGAGATAGAGCGTGTATGAAATATTGCCAATGTAAGGCAATCCCGTCTTTACGGGAATGGAGATATTTGCTGCAATGATCAACGCTGCTGAAAACACTGGCAATAGTGTCGTGAAACCCGGAGTCGGGTGACTGGTATCAATCATGAAGACAGATGCCGCAAGTCCAGCCCAACCAAATAGCGCAGAAATACGGGTAGCAACCTTTGACTTCAAGACAGGAAGGAATACCAAAGCTGCCCCGACCAAGAATTCCCAGGCTCGGGTCCATGGTTGATAGAAAGCGGTGACAGAATTGTGATGCGTTAAAAGGAAACCGAAAATAATTGCTGCCGGGATCAACACCAAAAGGGGAATAATCTTCTTACGAAATACTAAAAGAAGTATGAGTGGCCAGAGTAGGTAGAACTGTTCTTCTACTCCGAGCGACCAATAATGCAGGTATGGGGATGGATCAAGCCCTTGGTTGAGGTAATTATTCTGCTCATGTGCAAAGTACAGATTGGGTAGAAAGAGCGATGCGGCGAGCGATTGCTTTGCAATTGCTCCCAACGCGACGGAAGGTAGAACCAAACGCGCAAATATCGCGGTGAGGAGGATGACGAGCAAACTAGAAGGCAATATTCGCTTGGCACGTTTAAGGTAGAAATCCCTCAATGAATTGCGAAAAGAACCTTGGTACCCGAGTAGGCGATTGGTTATAACAAATCCTGAAATAACAAAGAAGATATCGACTCCTAGAAAACCACCCTTAAATCCACCAAAACTATAGTGATAGGCGATTACCACGAGCACAGCCACCGCGCGCAGGGCCTGAATATCTAGGCGAATCCCTTTGCCCGTCGCAGTCGCCATGGCTAATTATCTCTCACAGCCAAGAGGCGGTGGGGCGCCTTGAAAGCACCAATTGAGCGTGGGACTGGTGGAGAAGCCTCTCCATGTATCAGCCGGGTACTTGCAGGTTCCGTGATTTCGAAGAATGAAGCAGTAGTTAGTAAATTAGAGGTATTGAAGGAACCGAGAAGTTTCAACGGTACGTAAGAATCACAACGACAGGGGAAGCTCGTGGATATGCAATTGAAGACCGATCTATTTATCAATGGTCAGTGGGTAAAAGGGGCGGGATCATTGCCAGTTATGAATCCGAGCACCGGTGAGCTCATCGCAGAAATTTCTACTGCGGATCAGGCGCAGTGTGATGCTGCGCTGACTGCTGCTCACGATGCATTCCCCGCATGGGCGAAGACCCCATCACGCGTCCGCTCTGAAATCCTGCGCAAGGCATTTGAAATCATGACCGCCGAATCTGACCAGATCGCTCGGTTAATTTCTATGGAAAATGGCAAGACATTCACCGATGCCAAAGGTGAGGTGAGCTATGCAGCTGAATTCTTCCGCTGGTTCGCTGAAGAAGCAGTCCGTACCCCGGGAGATTTCCGTCATTCACCAAGTGGCGATAAGCGAATTCTTGTTACACATCAACCGATTGGTGTTTCGTTATTAATCACTCCCTGGAACTTTCCCGCTGCGATGGCAACGCGGAAAATCGGGCCGGCGCTGGCCGCTGGTTGCACCGTTATTTTGAAGGCGGCCTCCGAAACTCCCCTTACAGCGATTTGGATCGTAGATATTATGCATCGCGCTGGAGTGCCCGCTGGTGTTGTTAATTTCATAATGCCAGAGAAGACCGGCGCCATGATCTCCCGCATGATGCACGATCCACGCCTACGTAATGTATCTTTCACGGGATCAACTGAAGTTGGCCGAATTCTTCTCAAAGAATCTGCCGAACTTGTGCTTCGCACATCTCTCGAGCTCGGCGGAAACGCTCCCTTTGTCGTCTTAGATGATGCTGATATAGATGAAGCGGTTAAAGGCGCTATGGTTGCCAAGATGCGCAACGGTGGCGCTGCATGTACTGCGGCCAATCGATTCTATGTTGCCAAATCTGTGGCGGATGAGTTCACTCAGAAATTCACTAAAGCGATGGATGATCTCAAGATGGCAGATGGATTGGAAGCCGGCGCACAACTAGGCGCCAGCGTCTCTCGTAAAGAGCGCGACAAGATTGCAGAATTAGTGGATGCATCTGTTGCATCAGGAGCCAAATTGCATTTGGGTGGTGTAATACCTGTAGGCGACGGCGCTTTCTATCCAGCAACAGTTCTTCTAGTGGAAAAAGACAATCCAATCCTTCAATTCGAAGTCTTTGGACCAGTTGCTCCCATCGTTACCTTTGATAGTGATGCGGAAGCCATTGCGCTCGCCAACTCCTCGGAATATGGGTTGATCGCCTATGTATATTCCGCCGATCTCAAGCGCGCTATCAGGACGGCTGAGGCGATAGAAGCGGGAATGGTCGCCATCAATCGCGGCGTCATTTCAGATCCTGCCGCTCCATTCGGTGGGGTTAAGCAATCTGGCTTAGGCCGCGAGGGTGGTTTCGCTGGAATCCATGAATTTCTGGAGACCAAATATATAGGTGTAGAAATTTAACCACTAAAAATCTTGCAGAGTCGGGAGTAGGCTTCAGGAATCTAATTAATAGGAGTCCTGTTGCTCACTGCGATACTTAAGAGATATCTGCGCCCATATCGAGGCCAGGTGTATCTGATCCTTTTGATGCTGCTTGTTCAAGCAATAGCAAGTTTGTACCTGCCCAATCTCAACGCCGATCTCATCAACAGCGGTATTGCCAAAGGAAATGTTGGATACATCTGGCATATCGGAGAGATCATGCTGGCCTCTAGCGCTCTGGTCCTGGGTGCCTCTATCTGGCTGGCCTACCTAGCAGCCCGAGTTGCAATGGCCTTCGGTAGAGATCTCCGAAGTGCGGTATTCGTCGCAGTTGAAGGGTTTTCCGCCCGCGAACTCAATAAGTTTGGCGCGCCATCACTCATTACGCGAAATACCAACGATGTGCAGCAGGTTCAATTAGTGCTCTTTATGGGTTTCACAATGATGATTGGCGCTCCGATTACAGGAATTGGCGCCATCGTTATGGCCTTGCGTTCAAATCTCAAACTGTCATCTCTCTTGTTGGTTGTTCTGCCCATAATGACAGTGTTAATCCTTCTCTTGCTACGCCGCATCGTCCCTGCATTTCGCATTATGCAGGTAAAGATAGACAGAATTAATCTGGTTTTGCGCGAACAGATCGCAGGTGTCCGTGTTATCAGGGCATTTGTGAAGACGAAGCAGGAGGAGCAACGTTTCGCAGATGCGTCACTTGATTTAATGCAGACCCAACTCCGCGTGACACGCACCTT
>JBAXVT010000056.1:0-8148 GCA_037128715.1 Actinomycetes bacterium | reverse complement strand
CTATTAATCGAGTGTACGAACTGGACCCTTGAAATGCTTATTGGCTCCAGCGAACCACCAGATGAGTGCTCCACCGAGAATTACCACAACTGCAATAGGAGTGTAGTTAGCGCTCGTCCAAGAGAATCCCTTGCGGAAAGGAACTCCGGCGGGAACTGTTGGAAGCATGAAGTAAACCGAGACAATGATTACTTCGAGAACTGCAACAGGACCCATCCACTTCCAATGCTTGCCCAGGTTCCATTCGCCTTGTACAAACTTATCTCCCATGCGCCAGCGCAAGAAGATAGGAATTGCAAAAGCGGCGAAGAGACCAATGACCGTGATCGAAGTGACCGCGAAGAAAGCGATCGGCGTGGTGGTTCCCTTAGGCGAATAGAGAGCTGGAAGGGTAAGGATGATTGCTCCACCGCCGAGGCCAATTGCTGCATTAGATGGATTGCGGTTCTTATCTAGCTTGGTAAAGAACTTATTGCCAGGCACTGCCTTATCGCGAGAGAAGGCGAAGAGCATGCGCGATCCAGCGGTTACGCAGGACATGCCGCATAGGAATTGTCCAACGCAGGTGATGATGAAGACTGTTTTACCCCAGAAATGAACTCCCAAGGCGGTTTGAATGACGGCCATTGAAGATCCGCCACCTTTGGTGATTCCGGCTTCATCGGTTGCTGCGAAAAGAATTGCAAGCAACATGATCCAGCCAGCAACGCCTGAATATGCAATTGACTTCCAGATGCCCTTTGCTGCCTCAGTTGATGCGCTGCCGGTCTCCTCTGAGACGTGTGCAGATGCATCAAAACCCGTAAGGGTGTACTGCGAGAGCAGGAATCCGATAGGAAGGATGTAGAACCAGTACTTAGCAAATCCACCAGAGAATCCACTGTTATTGATGTGATGAGTGAATACCCAAGAGGCGGTCTGATGATGAGTAGGAACAAAGATGAAGATCAAGATAATTGCGGCAACTCCACCGACATGCCACCAAACATTCACATTTTGGAACTGGTGGATAACTTTGGCTCCGTAAATGTTGATCGCGATATGCATGAGAACAACGATGACGAAAATTAAGAATGCTTGCTTCAAACTGGCAGGGTTGAACCATGAGTTATAAAGTGCTCCACCGTTCTGGATGAAGAAAGCTAGCCCATAGTCGACGCCTGCGGTAACTGCAATCAATCCCATGAGATTGAGCCAGCCGGTAATCCAGCCATGAATTGGCTTACCAAGTCTGAGTGACCAGTAGTAAATTCCACCGGCAGTAGGCATAGCCGAAACGAGTTCGGACATTGAAAGACCCACGATGAGCACAAGGCATGCAATAACCGGCCAGCCAATAGCGATAGCGACTGGTCCACCATTGTTCCAGGCTTGGCCAAAGGTGGTGAAGCAACCAGAAAGTATCGAGATAATCGAGAAAGAAATTGCGAAGTTATTGAAACCTGACCATTTGCGGTCGAACTCCTGTTTGTATCCGAGTTCGGCTAATTTCTTAGCATCAGCGTCTTGAGAGTTAATCATAAACAAATATCCAATCCGTGAGGTCGGCAATTCGATTCCACATGGCGCAGAAGAAACGCCACCAAGCAGATTGAGATGAAGTGTGCCGTGCCACACATTGAATTGGAAGGTAATTCGTCCCGTTTTCTCAAGAATTCTTGGGGAAAATATTCAGGGGGCCCAGAAATCTGGACCCCCTGAATCGGAATTTCTTGTTAACTAGATGTTCTTGATTGGTCCCTTGAACCACTTCTTTACTGAGAGGTGCCACCAGATCCAAAGGAGGATCAGTGCGCCACCAGTGATGATAGGTGCGTAGTTCACCGATGTCCAGCTAAATCCCTTGCGGAATGGAATTGCCGAAGGGTAGAGCGGCATGATGAAGTAGATGGAGATGATCAGAATCTCTGCCACTGCGATCAAGTTCATCCACTTGTACTTGCTGCCGAGAGTCCAGACACCTGGCTTGAAGCTATCTCCAGCCTTCCAACGCAGATAGATCGGGATCATAAATGCGAGGTAGAGAGAGATAACGCAGACGGATACAACAGCATAGAACGCCGTTGGAGCACCCGCTGAGCTCTTATAGAGTGCAGGGAGAGTCATCGCTACGCCTGCAACTGCAGAAATAAGAATAGCGTTTACCGGAGTTCCAGAACTGTTGACCTTGCGCCAGTGCTTGCTTCCTGGAAGGGCACCATCACGAGAGAACGCAAACATCATTCTTGAGCAAGATGTCAGGCAAGCTGTGACACAGAAGAGCTGGCCAATGGTTGTAATGAACATGATCAACTTAAAGAGGCCACCATCTCCACCGAGGGCGGAGTAGAAGATTGCGATAGGGCTACCTTGACCAAAAGGATTCACCTTTGGATCGGCCGAGTTGATGAGATCGAATTTAGATGCAGCCCAAAGGAACGAGAGCAGAAGGATGTATCCGCCGACTGCTGAGTAGAAAATGGACTTCCAGATTCCCTTTGCAGCGTTGATATGAGCTTCATGTGTCTCTTCAGATAAGTGAGCCGAGGCATCAAAACCGGTAATCGTGTACTGAGTGAGCAAGAAGCCCAATGGCAAAATGAAGTACCAGAAACTTCCTCCTGTGCCGGCAAATCCGGAGTTGTTGATGTGCTTAAAGAAGAAACTTCCGGAGGCATGATGCTTCGGTGCAACTAAAAGAACTGCGACGATGACGGCCACTCCAAAGACGTGCCACCAAACAGAAATATTGTTCATAACCGCTAAAAGGTGATGTCCGTAGAGATTAATGAGGGTAATAAGCACCATCACGATGAGGAATAGAGCGAACTGCTGCTTGATGTAATCGCCGCCGAAGGAGTTTGGCCAGCTCTTAACGTAAAAACCGAGAAGTTGATTGATGTAGAAAGTTGAACCGTAGCCAACCGAGGCCGTGACCGAAACCAGACCAATCAGGTTGAGCCAGCCGGTGTAGAAACCAGCTTTAGGACCTCCAAGTTTGGAAGCCCACCAGTAAATACCGCCCGAAGTTGGGAAGGCGGAGGCTAGCTCTGACATGGAGAATCCGATTATGAGGATCAGGGTGGCGATTAATGGCCAACCAACGGTGATCGCGAAAGGTCCACCAAAGTTCCAAGCCTGGGCAAAGGTTGTGAAGCAGCCCGAGAGGATGGAGATGATGGAGAAAGAGATTGCAAAGTTAGAGAAACCGGACCAGCTGCGGTTGAGCTCTTGTTTATAGCCGAGCTCGGCTAAGCGCCGTTCATCATCTGAATGAATTTGGGACATCTTTGTCGTTCCACCCTTCTAGAAGTTAGGGGAAGTCTGCCCCCAGGAGTGTGATTTTGGAAGCACCGCAATGCGGATTTCTTATTCAATTTTACCTCTCATTCGGCTCACACCCGCTTTTGTCAAGGGTCATTGTGGGCACTGACCTGCACGAGTAACCTGTATTTGTTCAACCCGCAAAACTCAACTATCGGAGGAAAAGAAGTGTCTCTCTCCCTGGAGCAATTAAAGGCAGATGTAGCAAGCGGCAAGATCGACACCGTTGTAGTCGGTGCGACAGATATGCAAGGGAGATTGCAGGGCAAGCGGATCCACGCGCCCTTCTTCGTTGCTGACACCATTAAGAATGGCACCGAGGGATGTAACTACCTCCTGGCGGTAGATGTGGATATGAATACCGTTCAAGGCTATGACGTCTCATCGTGGGATACCGGCTACGCCGACATGGGCCTCCACCCTGATTTCGATACTCTGCGCTACCTGCCGTGGCACGAGGGCACCGCCTTTGTGATCGCCGACTTCGTCGACCACCACAAGCATGGGGTCTCTGTTTCTCCGCGCACAATTTTGAAGAATCAATTGGCTCGCCTCGATGCTGCTGGGATGATGGCGCTCTGTGGCACCGAACTAGAATTCATTGTCTTCAATGACACTTTCGAAGAGGCGTGGAACAAGGGTTACAAGGACCTCATCCCCTCTAATCAATACAACATTGATTACTCCCTCATTGGCACCGGCCGCGTTGAAAAGCTGCTCCGTGCTATTCGCCTCAATATGGATGGCGCAGGCTTGATCGTTGAATCAGCTAAGGGAGAGTGCAACCTTGGACAACACGAGATCGCCTTCCGCTACGAGGATGCCCTAAGTACCTGCGACAACCACTCTATTTACAAGATGGGTGCTAAAGAGATCGCTGCTCAGCAAGGCTGCTCGCTCACCTTTATGGCTAAGTTCAACGAGCGCGAGGGAAGTTCGTGTCACATCCACCTTTCATTCCGAGGCAAAGATGATTCTGCGGTTCTTGCAGGAGATGCTGGAGATGGCATGTCAAAGCTGGGTCGCCACTACTTGGCGGGAATTCAAGCCCATATGCGCGAGCTCAGTCTCTTCTTCGCACCAAATATCAATTCTTACAAGCGTTTCCAATATGGCACCTTCGCTCCAACCGCTCTCAAGTGGGGTCGCGATAACCGCACTTGCGCTTTGCGTCTAGTTGGACAAGGTCATTCCTTGCGCATCGAGAACCGTGTTCCAGGTGGAGATGCCAATCAATATCTCGCCGTCGCTGGCATGATCGCCGCTGGTATGGATGGAATCGAGAATGAACTCGAACTCGAACCTATCTTCCAAGGCAATGCTTATGCCCTCGAAACTTCTCGCGTACCAACCTCACTCCACGAAGCTCGCGATCTCTTCGCCAATAGCGAATGGGTCGCCAAGACCTTTGGTGCTGATGTTCAAAAGCATTACACCCATATGGCAGATACCGAGTTAGATGCCTATAGCCGCGCAGTCACCGACTGGGAGCGTTTCCGCAACTTCGAAAGAATGTAAGGTAGTTATTTATTATGAGCACATATACCGTTATTAACCCTGCCACCGCGACCGCCGTTAAGGATGTCGCACTTGCTGATCTCGCGACCACCGATGCAACCATCGCCAAAGCCAATAAGGCCTTTGAGACCTGGCGCCTCGTAAACCCAGGTGACCGCGCCAAGTTGCTCCGCAACTTCGCCCGCGTTGTCGACGAACATCTCGAAGAGCTGGCGCAACTCGAAGTCCTTAACTCAGGCCACACCATCGGAAATGCTCGCTGGGAAGCCGGCAATGTCCGCGACTGTCTTAACTATTACAGCGCTGCGCCAGAACGCCTCTTTGGTCGTCAGATCCCCGTTCCCAACGGAATCGACATCACCTTCAAAGAGCCACTCGGAGTAATCGGAATCATCGTGCCGTGGAATTTCCCGATGCCTATCGCTGGATGGGGCTTTGCTCCTGCTCTGGCGGCGGGTAATACCGTCGTTCTCAAGCCCGCAGAGCTAACTCCACTTACCGCTATTCGTTTAGGTGAACTCGCTCTTGTAGCTGGAATTCCGGAAGGCGTCTTCAACGTAATTCCTGGAAAGGGAAGCATCGTTGGAGAACGTTTCGTCACCAACCCAATCGTTCGCAAGATTGTCTTCACCGGATCAACAACGGTCGGTAAAGGCATCATGCGCGGTTGTGCCGATCAGGTAAAACGTCTGACACTTGAACTCGGCGGCAAGAGCGCCAACGTCATCTTCGCTGATGCTGATATTGAGAGGGCGGCTGCGGGGGCACCAGGTTCGGTCTTCGACAATGCCGGACAAGATTGCTGCGCTCGTTCTCGCATCCTCGTTCAACGTTCTGTGCTCGATTCATTTATGGAGAAGTTCGAAGTTGCGGTAAAGAAGTTCCGCGTCGAATCTCCAGAACTCGAAACCGCTGAGATGGGACCACTTATCTCTGCTGGACAACTCGATCGCGTTCGCGAATATGTTCCTGCTGGCACGGAAATCGCATTCACGGGAACGGCGCCTACCGGCCCTGGATACTGGATGGCACCGACGGTACTTCTTGCAAAATCAACATCTGATCGCGCCTACCGCGAAGAGATCTTCGGCCCCGTCGTTTCCGTTATCGCCTTCGAAGATGAAGCCGATGCAATACGTCTAGCTAACGATTCGGAATACGGTCTATCCGGATCGATCTGGACCCGTGATTTGGCAAAGGGAGTACGCGTTTCTCGCGGTATCGAAGCGGGCAACCTCTCCGTCAACTCCAACTCATCGGTGCGCTACTGGACCCCATTTGGTGGTTACAAGCAATCCGGCCTTGGACGCGAACTCGGTCCCGATGCACTTGATGCATTCACCGAGACCAAAAACGTATTCTTCGACACCACTCACTAAGTTATTTAGAGAGAGATTTTAGTGAATCGTCTGCAAGATCGAGTGGCAGTTATTACCGGAGCGGCCAGCGGAATCGGCTACGCCACGGCAAAGCGCTTTGCAGACGAAGGCGCAAAGGTCGTCATCGTCGATCTCAATGAAGAGGTGGGTCAACAGGTCGCTGCAGAAATCGGCGGCATATTTATCAAAGCTGATGTGACCAGCGAAGAAGATGTCGCCCGCATGTACAAGGTCGCATTCGATACTTACGGCAGGATTGATATCGCATTTAATAATGCTGGCATTTCGCCCCCAGAGGATGATTCGATTCTGGTTACGGGCATCGATGTTTGGCGCCGCGTCCAGGAAGTAAACCTGACCTCTGTTTATCTCTGCTGCAAGCATGTAATTCCGTACATGCAGAAGGCCGGCAAGGGTTCGATCATCAATACTGCATCTTTTGTAGCCACCATGGGCGCAGCAACTTCCCAAATTTCTTACACCGCCTCCAAGGGTGGCGTCCTGGCGATGAGTCGAGAACTCGGAGTCCAATTCGCTAAGCAGGGTATCCGTGTCAATGCGCTCTCCCCTGGCCCAGTTAACACCCCAATGCTTCGTGAGCTCTTCGCTAAAGATCCAGTCCGCGCTGCTCGCCGCCTGGTCCACATTCCCTTTGGTCGCTTTGCTGAAGCCTCCGAGATAGCCGCCGCTGTGGCATTCTTGGCCTCCGACGATTCCTCGTTTATCACCGCATCTAACTTCCTGGTTGATGGCGGGATTAGCGGGTCTTACGTCACCCCACTCGAAGGAGAGTAAATAGTACATGTGTCGTTTAATGGGTTTCGTCTCTGCCGATGAGCAGACACTGGTCGAGGCAGCCGGAAAAGAGTTTGCAGAATTTGCTGCGCTCTCTGCCCGCCACGGTGATGGTTGGGGAATTGCGACCTGCAATGTGGAAGAACATCCAATGCTTCTTGTAGAGCCAACCCGGGCTAAAGAGAGCATCGCCTTCGATCAAGCCTCACATAATCTCAAATCAACTGGCGCTCTGCTCCATCTGCGCTGGGCGACGGGAAGTTTGGCTATAAATGAAGGGAATACCCATCCCTTCGCTTACCGTGACTTTTCCTTTATGCACAACGGGGCGCTAATTCCTCCTGAATCGATCGATCCCTTTGTTGACCCGAAATATGTGGCGCTGCGACGTGGACAGACAGATAGCGAGAGTTACTTCTACCTCATCGTCACCGAGATTGAAAAATTTGGCGTGGAGCGTGGCATTCACTCTGCCGTAAATATTATTCGCAAAAATGCGATCTACTCCAGCATAAATTGCATGTTCCTAACCCCCACGGAATTTTATGTAATCAATGAACACAACGATGAGCGTATTCCAAAGGGAGAACTCCCTGGTTATTACGATCTCTTCTACATTGCTGATGGCAAAGAGGTCTTAGTGGCCTCGAGCGGGTGGACGCAAACCGGCTGGCAAGAATTAACGAATCACTCGATTATGAAGGTTGATCGAGCTGCCTTAACTATCGAGATTAGCGACCTTAACGGGTAACGTGCCCCGAACGTGAAAGCGCGGCATCAATAAGTCGGGTAATGACTTCCGAGTAGCTCACGCCCGCCCGTCCCCACAATTTAGGAAACATCGATGTCGGCGTGAAACCTGGCATGGTATTGAGTTCGTTGATGACGATTTCGCCAGCATCTGTATAGAAGAAATCCACCCGTGCCAGTCCCTCACAACCCAGCGCTTTGAAGGCGGTCACGGCCGCACTTTGAATCGCGGCTTCAACTCCAGCAGGTAAATCCTCTGGGAATACCACCGTTGTCGCGTCGTCCAGATACTTTGCTTCGAAATCATAGAACTCGTGGTTTCCCAAAATTTTAATCTGACCTATCGGAGATGCCTTGGCAACTCCAGAACTTTCTAAGACTCCACACTCGATTTCGCGACCCA
>JBAXVT010000055.1:0-8353 GCA_037128715.1 Actinomycetes bacterium | reverse complement strand
TGGTAGAACGAATTTCAGATGGTGCTTACACGGATTACAAGAAGAGCGGTTTCAAATTAAGTGGCTCGCTCGCGAAGATCGAGGCCGAAGCGTTAGAGCAGCAAGTTGCAGATGCCGGAGCTTTTCTGCTCACGCGAAGTGATGTGGATTGGCCATCTCGATTGGATGATCTCAAGGCACCTCCCATAGCGCTTATTGGACGCGGCGCTCGGGCCGCACTGGGAAATCTGGATCTCTCTCTTTCCATTGTGGGAACTCGTAATCCAACCGAATATGGAGTGCGGATAGCTGGTGACTTTGCGGCGGGTGCGGTCGATAGAGGTTGGACTGTAGTCAGTGGCGGAGCGTTCGGTATCGATAGCGCTGCACATCGTGGTGCAATTATTGCTGAAGGAGAGACCGTCGCGATTCTTGGTGGGGGAGTGAGCTCGGTTTTTCCAAGTGGTAATGATCGACTCTTTCGCGAAATTGTTGAAAACGGATTACTTCTCTCTGAAGTTCTACCCAATGTGCACGCCATTCCTTCACGCTTTCTCACACGCAATAGATTGATAGCAGCGATCTCGCGCGCGACAATCGTCGTTGAAGCCGCCTTTAGGAGTGGCTCGCTTCGTACCGCTCGTGATGCCGCAGAGATCTTTCGTCCCGTCCTTGCCGTTCCCGGCCCGGTAACTTCGCCCACCAGCGATGGCTGCCACCGTTTGATCGGTGAAAGGACCGCCGAAATCGTCACGTCGATAGCAGACTTCATGGAACTGGTCGGCCCGCTCTAGGTTTAATGGGAGACTACGCCTATGACAACAGAGCACCGCGCCGGATTCGTTGCGGTAATTGGACGCCCTAATGTGGGCAAGTCCACTCTGGTTAATGCTCTTGTCGGCAAGAAGATTGTAATTACCTCGGCTCACCCGAACACGACACGTAATCCGATTCGCGGAATTATCTCTCGTCCCGATTATCAGATGATCCTCGTAGATACCCCGGGTATCCATAAACCCAAGACTTTGCTCGGCACTCGCCTCAACGCCATGGTGCAAGAGAACCTTGAATCTGTGGATGCCGCGCTGCTCTGCCTACCCGCTGATGAAGCGATCGGCGCTGGGGATGAGTACATCGTCAAGCAGTTGGGACATATCCGTCACATTTATATCGCAGTGACAAAGGTTGATACCGCAAAGAATGATGATTTGATTGCCAAGCTCGTTGAAGTCTCTAATTTCATCGCCAAGACCGGCATTACTGTCGATGAGATCGTGCCAATCTCGGCTAAGAATCTAGAGCAGACCGATTTGTTACTCGATCTCTTAGTCAAGGCGCTGCCAGCATCCCCGTCTCTTTACCCCGAAGATATTGATACCGATCAGGCCGCGGAGCTGCACATCACCGAATTGATCCGCGAAGCCGCTATCCAAGATTTATATGAAGAGCTACCCCACTCGGTCATGGTGACTATCGATGAGATGAGCAAGCGCGAAGGTAAGAACTTTTACGATATTCACGCCACGATCCACGTGGAGCGCGACTCCCAGAAGTCGATCATCATCGGCCCACAAGGAAGTCGCTTGAAAGATATTGGCATGCGCGCTCGTGCCGGAATCGAAACCTTCCTGGATGGCAAGAGTTATTTGGGGCTGCATGTAAAGGTATCCAAAGAGTGGCAGCGCGATCCAAAGGCGCTGGCACGATTGGGATTTACCGAGTAACTGGCTTTCTGCTCGCGTAGTACGAACCGATCATTACCAGTGGTAAGCCGACCAAAATCCCTGTAGTTAATTTTTCGTGTAAAACGATAACTCCAAGAAGAACGGCCACGCCGGTATTTATATAAGCGACGAGTGAAGCACGAGCAGCGCCGATATCTGCCAAGATCTTGAAGAAGACCACGAAAGCTATCGCCGTTGGGAAAATGCCGAGCGCGATGAGGGAGTAAATAGAATTTGCGCGAACATGATGGTGGGGCCATTGCGAAATTGCAAAGGGTAGATACATCAATGTTGCAATCAACATCGCTATCCCGTTGACCGCCGCTCCATCCAGCTCGGGGATTTTATAGCGCACTAAAGTCGGTGCGATTGCATAGGCCATTGCGGCAAGTATGAGAAGAAGAATTGCTACTGCATCTACCTTGCCCTGCAGGCTTTCGATTCCGACCACTAAACAGATTCCAAGGAAGCCAACTGCAAGACCGATGAGGCGAGAGGAGTGCCATACGGTTTTATCGCCGAGCGCCCCGTTGAGAAGAGTGGCCCAAATGGCGACGGTTGCAATAAGAAGTGCAGCGAGCCCCGAGTTGAGTTTTGTCTCCGCCTGGCTTATAAATCCCCAGGGACCGACTATTTCAATAATTCCGTATGCAGCGATCCACTTGATCTGCTTGAGTGCAGGCCTAAAAGTACCGCGCCGCATTGCGTAGGGGATAAGGAGCGCCGCGCCAATTGCCACGCGCGAGAAGACAACGAATGCCGGCGTGAATTGTCCGGGTGCAACCGCTACACGAATGAGCAGGTAGGGAACTCCCCAAAGTAGCCCAGCTAGGCCGAAATTAATCCAACTGCTGCGTTTCACCAGGTAACCGTGGCATCGCGCAGGGTGCGGTATCTATCCATGACCTCTGGTGTCGCCTTGGTTTGCACATGAGTGACCTTACCTAAGTTCCACTCCGGTGCTTCACCAAGGAGCGCCCACGCGGCTTGGCGCGCTGCGCCATCGGCTACATATTCACCAGCGGGCGGAATAATCACTTCACGCCCGAAGAGCGCGGAGGCAATCTCTCCGACGGCGGGATTCTTGGCCGCTCCGCCAACGAGAAAGATTCGATTGATTGCAACGCCCTGTTGAACCAGCGCATCAACAGCATCGGCCAGGCCAGCCAACATTCCCTCAATCATCGCGCGAGCAATATTTTCAGGATTGGAATTACTTAAGTTCATTCCAGCAAAAACGCCTGTTGCATCCGGACGGTTAGGAGTGCGTTCACCTTCAAAGTAGGGGAGCAGTGTTAAACCATTTGCGCCGGCTGGAGCATTGAGCGCCAATTCGGAGAGGCGATCGAAGGAGACTCCCAAGATGCGCGCCGCAGCATCGAGAATGCGCGCAGCGTTGAGCGTGCAAACAAGAGGCAAATAATTTCCGGTGAGATCAGCAAAGCCTGCGACAGTTCCCGTGGCTTCGTGAGTTGGAGTAGTAGATACAGAGAATGCCGTTCCGCTGGTGCCCAGAGATACGACGACATCTCCGGCGACTGCTTGCACGCCAAACGCTGCGCCAGCATTGTCTCCAGCTCCGGCGCCGATCTTTACGCCTTCTGGGGTGACGCCACCGAAAATATTGCTAGAAACAATTCGCGGTAGATAAATTTCGCGATCGCTTTTCAGCGCCAGCGCCAGTAAATCTTTGCGATAACTTGAAGAGACGGGATTGAAATATCCGGTGCCGGAGGCATCGCTGCGATCGGTAAATAATTGTGAGAATTCTCTTGCACCTTGCAATTTCCAAGACAACCAATCATGGGGGAGCGCGATCGCCCCAATTTGCGCTGCGAGCTCTGGTTCGTGATCGGCCATCCAGCGCACTTTGCTGGCGGTAAATGAGGCCACCAGGACCGAACCGGTTGCATCTGCCATCGCTTGATTTCCCCCGGCTTCGCGGTTGAGATCTGCGGCGGCCTCGGCAGAACGGGTGTCGTTCCACAAGAGAGCGGGGCGCAAAATTTCTCCAGCGCTATTGAGGGCTACTAGGCCATGTTGCTGGCCGCCTACTGAGATGGCACTCACATCGGCCAGGCCACCTGCCATGGCAATGGCATCTTGCAAGGCGCTCCACCAACGCTCGGGATCGACCTCGGTCCCATCTGGGTGAGGGGCACGACCTTCACGAATCAAGGCACCGCTTTGGGTATCTCGAATCACTACTTTGACGGATTGGGTCGATGAATCCACGCCTGCAATAAGGGCCATGGCGCAAGGGTAGACTGCGCTAGTCAGCGTTGACCACCACGGGAGCCAATTCTCCCGTTAATCAGGATTTGATCTAAGTACTGGAGTTAGAGATGCGTTTTGGTGTTCTTACAGGCGGCGGAGATTGCCCCGGCCTCAATGGCGTAATTCGTGCGGTAGTTCGCAAAGGTGTTAAAGAGTACGGATACGACTTCGTCGGCTTCCGCGACGGTTGGAAGGGTCCACTCGAAGGCCTCACCATGACGCTCGACCTCGCCTCAACGCGCGGGATATTGCCTAAGGGCGGAACGATTCTCGGCTCATCACGCACCAACCCTTTTAAGATTGAGGGCGGCGTAGAGAAGATTCGTGAGAATTTAGAAAAGCTCGGCATCGATGCGCTTATCGCAATCGGCGGAGAAGATACCCTCGGCGTTGCCACTAAGTTGGATGCTCTCGGAGTAAAAGTAATTGGTGTTCCCAAGACGATCGACAACGATCTCAATAACACCGACTTCACATTTGGCTTTGATACCTCGGTAAATATTGCAATGGAAGCGATAGATCGCCTCCACACAACTGCACAGTCTCATCACCGCGCACTCGTGGTTGAAGTTATGGGCCGTCACGCAGGCTGGATCGCGCTGCATGCTGGCATCGCCGGTGGCGCTGCCGCCGTTCTGATTCCTGAAGTGAAGTTCTCGACCGAGAAAGTTGCGGCCTGGGTTAACTCCCGCTTCGCAGATGGCTTTGCACCAATCATCGTTATTGCCGAAGGCGCTATCCCACAAGATGGCGATATGCAGGTAAAAGATCAGACTCTCGATGCCTTTGGGCACGTTAAGTTATCCGGAATTGGTGACTGGCTCGCGGCTGAAATTGAAGCGAAGACTGGCCACGAAACACGTACCGTCGTCCTCGGACACATCCAACGCGGTGGAACTCCCACGGCTTTCGATCGCGTCCTCTCGACTCGTTTTGGCCTAGCGGCAATCACCGCGGCCCACGAAGGTAATTGGGGCACGATGGCAGCCCTGCATGGAACAAAGATTGAAATGGTTCCGCTGGAGTCTGCAACGGGCGAGCTAAAACTCGTCGACCTATCTCGTTATGCGGAATCCGAGGTCTTCTTCGGATAATTAGTCGTCGCGTTGACTTCTAAACTCCCTAGGCTTCCCTCATGACAAACCTCGATACTTTGTTTACCCCTGGACTCGTTGCGGCCCAACAGCCGCAATGGCCAGGTGGACCTGACGGTGCTGCTGTTGCACAAGCCGTGGCCGAGCTGAAGAAGTTACCACCACTGGTCTTTGCTGGTGAGTGCGATAATCTCAAAGCGAAGGTTGCGGATGCGCAAGCTGGTCGCGCGTTCTGGTTGCAAGGTGGGGATTGTGCCGAAACTTTTGCCTCGGCGACGGCAGATTCAATCCGCAATCGAATCAAGACAATTTTGCAGATGGCCGCGGTATTGCAATATGCCTCATCGCTGCCCGTCATCAAGGTCGGTCGCATGGCAGGACAATTTGCCAAGCCACGTAGTAATGATCTTGAGACTCGTGATGGCGTAACGCTTCCTGCCTACCGCGGGGATGCGGTCAATGACATTGAATTTACGCAAGAGTCACGCCAGCCCAATCCACAGCGCTTGGTTCAGGTCTACAACACATCGGCCGCCACTCTCAATTTGGTTCGCGCCTTTACGCAAGGTGGTTTTGCGGATCTGCGTCAGGTTCATGAGTGGAACAAGGGTTTCGCTAATGATCCACGCTATGGCCAGCGCTATGAGCAGATGGCCAATGAGATCGGTCGCGCCCTCAACTTTATGACCTCTGCGGGGGTCGATCCCGAGAGCTTCAAGAAGGTGGACTTTTACTCCAGCCACGAAGCGCTGATTTTGGAATACGAGAAGGCGCTCACCCGCATCGACTCGCGCACCGGAAATGCTTACGATGTATCGGGTCACATGGTCTGGATCGGGGAGCGGACCCGCCAGTTAGATGGAGCGCATCTAGATTTCGCCTCGAAGATTCACAACCCAATCGGAGTCAAACTCGGACCAAAGTCGACCGTCGAGGATGGTCTTACATTGATTAATAAATTGAACCCTGCCAACGAACCAGGTCGCCTGACATTTATTACCCGCATGGGAGCCGGACTTGTCCGCGAAAAACTTCCCGCGCTGGTCGATGCGGTAAATAAATCAGGTGCCCACGTGCTCTGGGTCTGTGACCCAATGCACGGAAACACATACGAGGCACCCAGTGGCTACAAGACTCGACGTTTTGATGATGTTCTCGATGAAGTTCGCGGCTTCTTTGAAGTGCACAAGGCGCTTGGCACACACCCGGGCGGAATTCATATCGAGCTGACCGGCGACGATGTCACCGAATGTGTCGGTGGCGGCGAACAGATTTCTGAAGCAGATTTAGCCAATCGCTACGAGACGGCCTGCGATCCACGATTGAATCACACCCAGTCGCTCGAATTAGCCTTCCTCGTTGCCGAGATGCTGCGAGATCGCTAACCACTTTTAGATCTTTCAATTAAGCGGGAGTTCAATTACTCTTATCAAATGCTCCTCACCGCTACTGCTAAGACACCGGTAGGTGCACTTCAACTCATTGCAAACGAGCACGTCTTACTTGCCGCTGGGTTTGGGCCACTACGTGAACTGAGTGCGCGCCTTGATAAATCTGACTACGACTTGGGGTTTAAGGCTGTAAAAACCATTCCAATTATCAGTGACCTGATTCAGGATTATTTCGATGGAGATTTCGCGGCGCTTAATGGAATCAAGGTGAGACAACCTGGTCCTGAATTTTCTCAGGCAGTGTGGAAGGCGATGCGCAAGATTCCGGCGGGAAAGACGATGAGTTATGCCGATCTCGCTGACCGCGCTGGTTCACCAAATGCGGTACGCGCTGCCGGAAGTGCCTGCGCTCGAAATTTAATAGCCCCAATTATTCCTTGCCACCGCGTGGTGAAGACTGGTGGCGAGTTAGGGAACTACGCCTACGGATTGCATTTTAAAGAAGAGTTACTTCGCTTTGAAGGCGCGCTCCACTAGTTCGGGAAGCACCGAATTTACCTTTGCAACATCGGCCGCGCTCACATCCAAGTGAGTAACCAACCGCAAGATGGTGGGGCCAACAGTGCTCGCCAAGATTCCAGCGTTTTTGAGTTCGCCATTGAGTTCGGCAGCGCTGCGCGCGGCTCCTGCTAAATCCAAAATAACGATATTTGTATCTACTTCTGCGGGGTTAACCACCGCTGGAGATACTGCGCTCACGGCAGATGCCAGCGACCGGGCGTGCGCGTGATCTTGCGATAGGCGATCGATGTTGTTATCCAACGCATAATGACCAGCTGCCGCCAGCATTCCTATTTGACGCATCCCGCCGCCGTAGCGTTTACGCCAGATTCGCGCACTAGCAACGCGCTCTTTGTTGGAGAGCATCAGCGATCCAACGGGAGCACCTAGTCCTTTGGATAAGCAGACCGAGACGGTGTCAAAATACTTTCCATACTCGAGAAAAGATACCCCCGAGGCAACGTGCGCATTCCAGATTCGAGCCCCATCAAGGTGCATCAACAGACCCATCTTCAGCGACTGCTCGCGAAGTTCTTGAATTTCAGTAATTGATTGCACCGTGCCGCCACCAAAGTTGTGCGTATTTTCGACGGCGATGGCGGTGGTGGAAACCTGATACGGGCCAGAGTCGGGGCGGGCGATCCTTAGTGGATCTGCAGCGCGCAGGATGCCGCGCGGGGATTCCCAAGTGCGAGTTGTGATTCCGCTAAATGCGGCGCCAGCGCCTAGCTCGGCGCGAACAATATGAGAGAAAGTTTCGGTTATTAGTTCTTCGCCGGGCTTAACTAATTGGCGAATCGCGAGTTGATTTGCGAGTGAGCCGGTGGCGGTAAAGAGGGCGGCCTCAAAGCCAAAGAGTGCGGCAACTCGCTCCTCCAGCGAATTAGCGGTTGGATCATCGCCATAGACATCATCGCCGACAGCGGCGCTCATCATTGCCGCGCGCATCTCGGCGCTGGGTTTTGTTACGGTGTCGGATCGTAGATCAATCATTGGGCAATCTTCTCATGGCCAGCAACTCCTTGGGTCATTTGCGGTTCATCGAAGAGGAGTGCGAGATACAGCCCGACCATCATGCATATTCCACCGACTATGGTTCGCCAGGTCAAATGCTCGTGAACTAAAACAACACCAAAGACCGCAGCAAAGATGTATTCCATGGTGAGGATGATGCCGACGCTCGTAGCTGACATAAATGACTGTGCCCAGGTTTGAACAATGAAAGCGAATGCGCTGGCAACAATTGCACAATATATGACGACGGCCCACACACCTCGATCATGGGGAGCGTGAAATCCACTCTTGAATGATCCGACTAGGGCGAGCA
>JBAXVT010000054.1:0-8806 GCA_037128715.1 Actinomycetes bacterium | reverse complement strand
ATTAAGAGTTAGCGGTTAGCCCCAGGAACCCAGAGAACATCGCCGACTTCGCGATTTTCAAATCGCGCCAGAACGAAGAGTAAGTCAGATAAACGGTTTAAGTATCTTGCGGTGAGAGTATTGACGCCACCTCCAAAGGAGTGAATGGCATGCCAAGTTGATCGTTCCGCTCTGCGGGTCACGGTTCGCGCTACATGCAAAAGTGAGGCAGCCGGTGTCCCTGATGGCAGAACAAAAGATCGCAGTTCTGCAAGATCTTTATTGTAGGAATCTATCTGACTCTCAAGATAGGTGATCTGTTCTTCGGTGACTCGAAGTGGCTCCACCTTTGGATCATCAATGACGGGCGTGCAGAGATCGGCACCGACATCAAAGAGATCATTTTGAACTCGGATCAGCAGCGCTTTAACCGACTCATCTGAAATTGCGCCTAATGAAAGCACAACCCCAATCGCGGAATTAGCCTCATCGACATCTGCATAGGCTTCAAGGCGTGGATCATTCTTTGAAGTACGGCTCATATCCCCTAGTGAGGTAGTTCCGTCATCGCCTGTTTTCGTGTAAATACGCGTCAAATTAACCATGGGATGAGCCTATTAGAGCAAGTAGAATGAGACCACTCAAATTTAGTTCTAACTCGGCGTGGAGGTGATGTGTGGCGGAGAATTCACCTGCGCTACGCATCCAAGGCCCAGCGCGCTTATCTGGTGAAGTCACCGTCATGGGCGCCAAGAACTCGGCGCTGAAGTTGATGGCCGCCTCGCTCTTAGCCCCTGGCAAGAACACCCTCTATAACGTTCCACAGATTGCAGATGTGGACATCATGTCCGACCTGCTCACCCGCATGGGATGCACAATTACCTTTGATCGCGAGAACCACATTCTGGTTATTGATGTGCCGCAAACCCCCGGTCATAAAGCCGAGTACGAGCTGGTTCGTAAAATGCGCGCATCGATCAATGTGCTCGGACCGCTCCTCACCCGCGTTGGGATCGCCGAAATTTCGCTCCCCGGCGGAGATGCGATTGGCTCGCGCGGTTTAGATTTCCATATTGCGGGCTTAGAGGCGCTCGGAGCCACCATCACATTTGAACATGGTTACATCATCGCTCATGCACCGGATGGACTCGTCGGAGCAACCTTTGAACTTACCTTTCCTAGCGTAGGTGCCACAGAAAATCTCATGACCGCTGCAGTAATGGCCAAGGGAACGACCACATTGCACAACGTTGCCCGCGAACCTGACATTATCGATCTAGGTGAATATCTGATCGCGATGGGCGCCAAAATCGAGGGACTCGGAACATCAACAATCGTCATCCAGGGTGTCGCCCAATTGCACGCAGCAAGCCATTCAACACTTCCCGACCGCATCGTTACCGGAACTTGGGCATTTGCTGCAGTAATGACGCAAGGCGATATCACTATTAAGGGCGGCCGAGCCGATCACTTAGAAATTCCTTTAGATAAATTGGTAGCCGCTGGCGCAGTAGTTACATCAACTCCCGATGGTTTTAGAGTGAAGATGGATCAGCGCCCCATCGCATTTGATGTTGCCACACTCCCCTATCCGGGATTTCCCACCGACTTACAACCGATGGCGATCTCTCTCAATGCAATCGCACAGGGCAGCGCAATAGTGACTGAGAATGTCTTTGAGGCTCGCTTTATGTTCGTCAACGAGTTACGCCGACTGGGCGCAAATATCACGGTAGATGGCCACCACGCCGCAATTTCCGGTATTCCATTACTCTCCGGTGCGCCGGTTTTGGCAACTGATATCAGAGCGGGAGCTGGTTTGGTCTTGGCCGCACTTGTAGCCGACGGTACGACCATTGTGGAAGATGCGTTTCATATCGAACGCGGATATCCGAACTTCGCCGCCGATCTGCGCGCACTCGGCGCAGATGTCACAACTATTTAACGGCTTCTTGACCCAAAATCGCCACTTGATTTTTATTTACTGAGAGAAATCCACCAGCCATATCGAATTCAACAACCGTTCCATCTGCTGATTTGATACTTACAACGCCTGGAACCAGCACGCCGAGCAATGAGATGTGATCGGCGAGAATTCCGAGATCTCCATCCAAAGTGCGAGCCGATACCAAAGTTGCCTCACCCGACCAGATACGTCTTTCGGGTGAGACTACTTCGACGGTTAGTTTTGAGTTTGCCATGAATTAGCCCTGGGCCAACTCAGCTGCGCGACGCTCTACATCGGCAAGTCCACCGCACATGAAGAAGGCCTGCTCTGGAACGTGATCGTACTTTCCATCAGCAAGTGCTTCAAAGGCTTCGATGGTCTCTGAAAGCGGAACGAATGATCCATCAAGTCCGGTGAAGACCTTCGCAACGAAGGTGTTCTGTGACAAGAAGCGCTGGATACGACGGGCGCGTCCAACCAAGATGCGATCTTCTTCAGACAATTCATCAATACCAAGGATGGCGATGATGTCTTGGAGATCTTTGTAGCGCTGCAAGATCTGCTTTACGCGGTTTGCAACACGGAAGTGGTGCTCACCGATATAGCGCGGATCCAAGATGCGAGAAGTTGAGTCCAGCGGATCCACTGCTGGGTAGATACCAAGCTCTGAGATCGGACGGGATAGAACTGTCGTTGCATCTAAGTGGGCGAAGGTTGTGTGCGGAGCCGGGTCGGTGATGTCATCGGCAGGAACGTAGATAGCCTGCATCGATGTGATCGAGTGACCACGGGTTGATGTGATTCGCTCTTGGAGCTGACCCATCTCATCGGCCAGTGTTGGCTGATATCCCACGGCTGATGGCATGCGGCCGAGCAGCGTTGATACTTCAGAACCAGCTTGAGTAAAGCGGAAGATATTGTCGATGAACAAGAGCACATCTTGGTTCTGTACATCGCGGAAGTACTCCGCCATGGTCAGAGCTGAAAGTGCAACGCGCAGACGCGTCCCAGGTGGTTCATCCATCTGGCCGAAGACCAATGCAGTCTTATTGATAACGCCAGTTTCGGTCATTTCCAGGAAGAGATCGTTACCTTCGCGGGTACGCTCACCAACACCGGCGAATACAGATACTCCACCAAAGTTTTCAGCTACGCGATAGATCATCTCTTGGATCAAAACGGTCTTGCCCACGCCGGCGCCGCCGAAGAGGCCGATCTTTCCGCCCTTTACATATGGGGTCAGAAGATCAATAACTTTGATACCGGTCTCGAACATCTCGGTCTTTGACTCAAGTTGATCGAAGGCAGGCGCGGTACGGTGGATAGGCCAACGCTCTTTGATATCAAGAGAGGAAGTTGGAACGTCGAGTGATTCTCCAAGAGTATTGAAAACGTGACCCTTGGTGACATCGCCGACTGGAACCATGATTGGGGAACCAGAGTTTGTGACTTCAGCGCCACGGACCATTCCATCTGTTGGCTGCATCGAGATAGCGCGGATGACATTGTCACCAATGTGTTGCGCGACCTCCATGGTCAACATGCGCTTCTCGCCAGAGAGGGTGACATCGACTGTCAATGCGTTGAAAATCGCTGGCATTGCATCTGCTGGGAATTCAATGTCCACGACCGGACCGATTACTCGGACCACGCGACCTTGCTTTCCTGCCAACTGAGTTGTCTCTGACATTATTCGCTCCCTGCGCTAGCTGAGGCAAGCGCATCTGCGCCGCCGACAATTTCACTGATCTCTTGGGTAATTTCGGCCTGACGGGCCGCATTTGCAAGTCGGGTGAGTGACTTGATTAGGTCATCGGCGTTGTCAGTCGCTGATTTCATTGCGCGACGACGAGCTGCATGCTCAGAAGCCGCTGATTGCAACATGGCATTAAATACTCGCGCTTCTACATAACGGGGAAGCAGAGCATTCAAAACTGTTTCTGCGCTGGATTCGAACTCGTACATCGCTAAAACCCCGCGTGGCTCGGCCGCTTGCGGCGAACTCAACGGAAGTAACTGCGCTGAGACTGGTGTCTGCGTAATCATAGATTTAAATTCGGTGTAAATAATATGAAGCTCATCGACTCCGACGGCACCATCCGTTGGTGTTAGGAAAGATGTCACGAGATCTGCAGAAACTTCACGAGCATTCTCTAGGGTTGGATTATCAGAAAATCCAGTCCATGACGCAGTAATTACTCGGTTACGGAAACGGTAGAAATTGACCGCTTTGCGTCCCACGAGATAGGCATCAACCGCGAGGCCACGTGCTTGGAGACTTGCGATAAGTAGGTCGCCCTCTTTGATTGCGGCGTTGGAATATGCCCCAGCCATTCCGCGATCGGCGGTGATGACGAGAACTGCGGCGCGCTTTGGATTTGCGACCGTCATGGTTAATGGGTGGTCAGTATTTGAAAATTGAGCAACCGCGCTAGCCGCCTTGGTGAGCTCGATGGAGTACGGCGATGAAGCCACTACACGTTGCTGCGCCTTGACGATGCGCGATGCAGAGATCAACTCCATCGCTCGCGTAATTTTTTTCGTCGCCTTAACCGAACGCATTCGGCGGCGATAAATTCGAAGTTGGGCACCCATGATAGAAGTTAGTTGCCTGCGCTAAATTGGCTCTTAAATGTCTCGGTCGCCTTTTCTAGGGCGCCGACTGTGTCATCAGAGAGTTCGCGAGTAGTGGAGATAACTTCAAAGATTCCAGGATGCGACAGCGAGATGTAATCCAAGAATTCGGCTTCGAAGCGGCGAATATCTGAAACCGCGATTGAATCCATCTTGCCGGTTGTACCAGCCCAGATTGAAACAACTTCGCGCTCGACAGAATAAGGAGAGTATTGACCCTGCTTAAGGAGTTCGACCATGCGTGCGCCGCGCTCGAGTTGGGCTTTTGAAGCCGCATCGAGATCGGAACCAAATGCTGCGAAAGCTTCTAGTTCGCGATACTGCGCCAGATCAAGACGAAGTCGACCAGCAATCTTCTTAATAGCCTTTGTCTGAGCAGATCCACCTACGCGCGATACCGAGATACCTACGTTGATAGCTGGACGAACACCGGCGTTGAAGAGGTCGGTCTCAAGGAAGCACTGACCATCGGTAATAGAAATAACGTTGGTAGGAATGAAGGCAGAGACGTCATTTCCCTTTGTTTCAATGATTGGCAAACCAGTCATGGAACCGCCACCGAGCTCTTCAGATAGCTTGGCGCAACGTTCTAGGAGACGTGAGTGTAAATAGAAGACATCGCCAGGGTAGGCCTCACGACCTGGTGGACGACGAAGCAACAAGGAGACTGAACGGTAGGCCTCGGCCTGCTTGGAGAGATCATCAAAGACGATAAGAACGTGTTGACCGGCATACATCCAGTGCTGACCAATTGCTGAACCGGTGTATGGAGCGAGGTACTTGAAACCGGCTGGGTCCGATGCAGGTGATGCAACGATCGTTGTGTATGCCATGGCGCCAGCTTCTTCCAGCGCGCCACGTACTGAAGCGATGGTTGAACCCTTCTGGCCGATAGCTACATAAATACATTTAACCTGCTTCTTTGGATCGCCAGATTCCCAGTTCTCTTTCTGGTTAATGATGGTGTCGATCGCAATAGCGGTCTTTCCAGTCTGGCGGTCACCAATAATAAGTTGGCGTTGTCCACGACCAATAGCTGTCATTGCATCAATAGCTTTAATACCTGTCTGCATTGGCTCTTTAACAGGTTGGCGTTGTACTACTGATGGAGCCTGTAGTTCGAGGGCGCGCATCGCTTCAGCGACAATCTCGCCCTTGCCATCGATTGGGCGTCCAAGTGGATCAACAACGCGACCTAGGAAACCATCTCCGACAGGTACGGCAAGAATTTCGCCGGTGCGACGGACAGATGTTCCCTCTTCAATTCCAGTAAATTCACCGAGAATAACCACACCGATTTCGCGAACATCGAGGTTCAGCGCCAATCCGAGTGTGCCATTGTCGAACTTCAAGAGCTCGTTGGTCATCGTGGAAGGCAGGCCTTCAACACGGGCGATGCCATCGCCTGCCTCAGTTACTGTTCCGACTTCTTCTCGGGAAGCGTTACCTGGGTTGTATGCCGCAACATACTTTTCCAGCGCATCGCGAATCTCTTCGGGACGGATCGTGAGTTCAGCCATCTTCTTCTCCTCTAACTAAATCCCAAGCGAGTCATTTGCCCACTTGAGAAAACTTAAACCGCGAGTGCTCGACCCGCTTCTGCCAATCTGGTACTGATGGTTCCATCAACCATCTCATCAGCGAATCGAATTGATACGCCTCCGAGAACCGCTGGGTCGATGTGAAAATTAAGGTGTACTGGTTGACCGGCTTGAGCCGACATAACCTGCTTTAACTTCTCGGATTGCACTGAAGTGAGCGCAGCCGAGGTGGTAACGAGAACGATCAAGCGGTTGCGGCGAGCAGCGACGGCATCTCGGTATACATCAAGAACAAAGTCGATGCTGCGGCCAGCTAGGCCATTGACCATCTGCGAGAGCAGGCGGGTTGTGGATCTTTCTGCCTTAACGCCAAAGAGTGAGTCGACGAGTTCATGCTTACCAGCGACGGAACCCACACGGTCACCCAAAACCTGGCGTAGTTCACGGTTCTCACTGAGAATGCGACCGAAGATGAAGAGCTCATCTTGAACGCGATCGAGTGAATCGCGACCATTTGCTGCCGTTGCCTCTGCCTCGATTGCTAGCTGCTCCAACGCGCTGGCGATATCGGCAGAGGATGACCAGCGTTGCGAGACGGCTTCTAGCAAGAGAAAGAGAACTGATTTAGAGAGCGACTTATCGAAGAGATCATTTACTAAGACGGCTTTGGACTGTGCATCGCGTGAAGGGTCGGTGAATGCACGGCGTAACCCGACTGAGGAATTGAGAGCGGTGAGTGCACGAAAGAGATCATTAGAAATGGCAGCGCAGTCATCAGGTGATAGGCCTTTGAGCTTCTCATCTAGCGCGCTTCGAAGGCTCGCTAACGATTGACGACTATTACCACCTAGTGAGATCACTTTTCGCTCTTCTCCAAATCAGCTATGAAGCGATCAACGATTCCGGATTGTCGGACATGATCATCCAGCGCCTCTCCAACAATCTTTGAAGCCAATTCGGTAGCAAGCGCTCCAACTTCATGACGCAGCGAAGCGATCGCCTGTTGGCGCTCGGCTTCAATGGAGGCGCGAGCAGCCGCAGAGATGCGGGTCGCTTCCTCTACTGCTTTGCCACGGAGATCTTCGATGATTGCGGCACCTTGTACGCGAGCTTCTTCACGAATCTCTTGCGCTTCAGTGCGTGCGTCGTTCAACTGCGCCGTATAGGCGTGGAGAGCAGACTCGGCAGCGCGTTGCGCAGCCTCGGCCTTTTCTATTCCGCCTTCGATCGCACTTGTACGAGCGGCGTATGCCTTTTCGAATGCTGGCACAGCTTTGGCTTTAAGCAGGAGGAAGAGAATCGAGAAGGCGATGAGCCCAACGATGATCTCGCCAACCTTTGGTACAACAGGACTTGGACCGTCCGCTGTAGCCGTAGCTGCTTTAACGAATAAATAAGTTTTCATTTGTGTGTCTACCCCGCTAAGAGAGAGCTAACCGCTTACTTAAGTACGAAAGCGAGAACGAGACCGAAAATAGCAAGTGCTTCTGCGAGCGCAAAGCCAAGGAATGCAATTGGCTGCAAGATGCTACGAGCCTCTGGTTGACGAGCTACGCCGTTGATGTACGCAGCGAAGATCAAACCGGTTGCAGTACCGGGTCCGATGGTCGAAAGACCAAAGCCCACGATGCTAAGTGTGCCTTTCATATTACTTCCCTTCAATCAATGGTTGGAATGATTGCCAACCAAACCTATTTTTAGTGCTCGTCGGCCAATGCGCCAGCGATATAGAGAGCTGCGAGCAAGGTAAAGATGTACGCCTGTAGCGCTTGGATACCCATTTCGAAGAAGCTCAATCCGATTGCCATTCCAAAGGAGAGGATGGCGAAGAATTTTACAAAGAGTGCGCTCTTGAGCATGTACTCGCCCCCGAGGGTGAAGAGAAGCAAGAGCAAGTGGCCGGCAAACATATTTCCGAATAACCGCATCGCGAGCGTCAGCGGACGTACGGCAAAGTAGGTCAGGAATTCGACGGGAGCCAGAATCACGTAAACGGCTTTTGGAACTCCGGGCATGAAACACATCTCTTTGAGATACGGTCCCAACCCCTTCTTCTTAATAGCGACGTAGTGATAAACCAGATAGACAAAGATGGTGATCGAAACTGGGAAACCAATGTGAGACATCGTTGGGAACTGCATAAATGGCACGACGCCAAAGAGATTATTTGTCAGTACGAAGGTGAAGATGGCAAAGAGGAATGGAACAAAGCGCTGGTATTCCTCGCCGATTACATCCTTGCCAATGCTATTGCGCACAAATCCGTAGACCATCTCGCCAGCAAATTGGAGGCGGGAGGGAACGACAGCTGCCTTACGAGCAGAGATTGTGAAGAAGGCCACGATCACGATTACTGAGAACATCACCAATAGGACCGGCTTGGTGGCTAAGAATGAAGATCCAAATGCCGGGTTAAAAAAGAAGTCTGCGCTGCTGGGGGGCACGAAAGCGGGTTGTGCCATATGTAGCAGATGCGACAAGTTGTCTTCTCCTCTAACAAAACCATCCGAGTGTCTCGGGACGCCTTACCCTAAGGGGAAAGGCGCACCCCTTGCAAACCTGACGCCCGCCGCTACTTTGTGGGCGGCGTCTCTTTTATGAACTTGATCCAGATCAGGTAGAGCCCCGTGACCATCCCAAAGCCCATGCCCACAATGGTCAGGAAATTGGTCTTAAGGAAGCGATCGGCGAGGTAACCCATCCC
>JBAXVT010000053.1:0-9519 GCA_037128715.1 Actinomycetes bacterium | reverse complement strand
TAAAGAATGGTGTGTGACGTCCGCCTTCATCCTTTGAAAGGATGTATGCAGATGCGGTGAACTCGGTGTGAGGTGTGATCGAACCAGGCTTAACGACAACCTGACCGCGCTCTACATCTTCACGCTTTGTTCCACGAAGTAGGAGACCGACGTTCTCGCCAGCCTGACCTTCATCAAGCAACTTACGGAACATCTCTACGCCAGTAACAGTTGTCTTCTGGGATAGTGGGCGGATACCAACGATTTCAACTTCTTCGTTGACCTTAACAACTCCGCGCTCAATACGACCAGTTACAACAGTTCCGCGACCAGTGATTGTGAATACATCTTCAACTGGCATAAGGAATGGCTTATCGATTTCACGTACTGGCTGAGGGATATACACATCGATCTGGTCCATAAGACCAAGTAGTGCCTCAACCCACTTTGGATCTCCTTCGAGAGCCTTGAGAGCAGAGACGCGAACGATTGGTGTGTCATCGCCTGGGAACTCGTACTTGGAGAGAAGTTCGCGAACTTCCATCTCAACGAGCTCAAGAATTTCTTCATCGTCGACCATGTCAGACTTGTTAAGAGCAACAACGATTGATGGAACGCCAACCTGGCGAGCAAGTAGAACGTGCTCCTTGGTCTGTGGCATTGGTCCGTCAGTTGCAGCAACAACAAGAATCGCGCCGTCCATCTGGGCAGCTCCGGTGATCATGTTCTTGATGTAATCGGCGTGGCCTGGGCAGTCGACGTGAGCGTAGTGACGCTTCTCTGTCTGGTACTCGATATGTGCAATCGAGATTGTTATGCCGCGGGCGCGCTCTTCTGGTGCCTTATCGATCTGATCGAAAGGTGTGAATGGGTTTACATCTGGAAACTTATCGTGCAACACCTTTGAGATAGCAGCGGTA
Source organism: Actinomycetes bacterium (assembly GCA_037128715.1). Taxonomy (GTDB): domain Bacteria; phylum Actinomycetota; class Actinomycetes; order Nanopelagicales; family Nanopelagicaceae; genus PALSA-747. The sequence continues at coordinate 8,620 of JBAXVT010000053.1, read as the reverse complement.
AGAGTGGTCTTACCGTGATCGATGTGCCCGATGGTGCCGATGTTGACGTGCGGCTTATTCCGCTCGAACTTGGCTTTTGCCACTTTTATCCTCCTGTTTTTCTTTGTTGGCCCCTGTTAGGACCAACATATTTCGCTCTGGTGGTTGGTTTGGGTTGTGCTTACTCGCCGCGAACTTTCGCGATGATTTCCTTAGCGACCGCAGCTGGAACTTCTGCATACGAATCAAATTGCATGCTGTAGCTTGCGCGACCTTGTGTTCTTGAGCGGAGATCTCCGACATAGCCGAACATCTCTGACAAAGGAACAACGGCTTTAACAACGCGAGCGCCTGAGCGCTCATCCATGGACTGGATCTGTCCGCGACGTGAGTTCAGGTCGCCGATTACATCTCCCATGAAATCTTCTGGAGTCACAACTTCAACGCTCATCACAGGCTCGAGAATGACCGGACCAGCGAGCTTTGCAGCCTCACGGAATCCAGCGATACCGGCAATTTTGAAGGCGAGCTCAGATGAGTCAACATCGTGGTATCCACCATCGAGAAGAGTTACTTGAACATCTACAAGTGGGTATCCAGCGAGTGGGCCTGCAGTCATTGCCTCTTGGCAACCGGCATCAACAGATGGAATGTATTCGCGAGGGATACGTCCACCGGTGACCTTGTTAATGAACTCGTAATGCTTATCGGTAGCGCCAACGAGTGGAGCAAGTGCGATCTGAATCTTTGCGAACTGACCAGAACCACCAGATTGCTTCTTGTGGGTGTAATCGTGGCGTGGAACAGCCTTCTTAAGAGTTTCGCGATAAGCAACTTGTGGCTTACCAACGTTGGCCTCAACTTTGAACTCGCGACGCATACGGTCAACGAGAATTTCAAGGTGAAGTTCGCCCATACCAGAGATGATTGTCTGGCCGGTCTCTTCATCAGACTCGACGTGGAAGGTTGGATCTTCTTCAGCCAAACGCTGAATAGCGATTCCGAGCTTCTCTTGGTCAGCCTTGGTCTTTGGCTCAATAGCAACCGAGATAACTGGATCTGGGAAGTCCATTGATTCAAGAATGATTGGCTTATCTGGATCGCAGAGAGTGTTACCGGTTGTGGTGTCCTTAAGACCCATAACAGCGATGATCATTCCTGCTCCAGCGTGATCCTTCTCTTCACGCTTGTTAGCGTGCATCTGATAGATCTTGCCGATGCGCTCTTTCTTTCCAGTTGTTGCGTTGAGAACTGATGAACCAGTCTCTAGGCGACCAGAGTAAATGCGCACGAAGGTTAATTTTCCAAGGTGAGGATCGGTCATGATCTTGAATGCGAGAGCCGAGAAAGGCTCTGACTCAGATGGCTGACGTGAATCTTCCTCTTCAACGTTGCTGTACTTGTGACCAACGATTGCCTTGATATCAAGTGGGCTGGGGAGGTAACGGTTAACAGCATCAAGCATGGGCTGAACGCCCTTGTTCTTGAAGGCAGAACCGGTCAGAACTGGTGTCAACTTGTCAGCGAGTGTTGCGCGACGAATGGCAGCAATGATCTCGTCCTCGGAAAGCTCTACGCCTTCGAGGTACTTCTCCATAACTTCATCATCAGCATCTGCAAGAGTTTCGATCATGTCGTGGCGAGCTTGCTTTGCCTTCTCGACTAGATCAGCTGGAATCTCTTCAATGGTGTAATCCTCACCCTTTTGGGTTTCTCCGTGCCAGGTAAGTGCCTTCATCGCGATGAGATCGACAACTCCGATGAATCCGCCTTCGATGCCGATTGGAATCTGAAGTACGAGGGCAATTGCATTAAGGCGGGAACCGATCATCTCGACGCAACGCTCGAATGAAGCACCGGTACGGTCGAGCTTGTTAACGAAGCAGATACGAGGAACGTTGTAGCGGTCAGCCTGGCGCCATACAGTCTCAGACTGTGGCTCCACGCCTGCTACGCCGTCAAATACGCAGACAGCGCCATCAAGTACGCGCAGTGAGCGCTCTACTTCGACGGTGAAGTCAACGTGTCCAGGTGTATCAATAATGTTGATCAAGTTGCCCTTCCACATACAAGTGGTGGCAGCTGATGTGATCGTAATTCCGCGCTCTTGCTCTTGTTCCATCCAGTCCATGGTGGCGCCGCCATCGTGAACTTCACCGATCTTGTAATTGATACCGGTGTAGAAAAGGATGCGCTCAGTAGTCGTGGTTTTGCCCGCGTCGATGTGAGCCATGATTCCAATGTTGCGAACCTTGGCTAGGTCGATTGCTGTCTCTACGGCCACTTATTTTTCCTCTTCTGCTATTTCTAAAACGGTTGGCTTAATTCTGAAACTGAACTCTTGCTGGCGTTTTACCAGCGGTAATGTGCGAAAGCCTTGTTGGCTTCAGCCATTTTGTGAGTATCTTCGCGACGCTTTACAGCAGCACCAAGACCATTACTTGCATCAACTAATTCATTAGTGAGGCGCTCGGACATTGACTTCTCGCGACGGGAGCGGGAGTAATCAACTAACCAGCGCAGTCCTAGAGTTGAAGAGCGAGCTGCTTTAACTTCAATTGGGACCTGGTAGGTGGCTCCACCAACACGGCGGGAGCGAACTTCTACTGCAGGCTTGATGTTATCGAGCGCACGCTTAAGAGTGATAAGTGGATCAACACCATTTGTCTTTGCGCGAACGCCTTCAAGAGCCGCATAAACAATGCTCTCGGCTGTTGAACGCTTGCCATGACGCAATACGCGGTTGATCAACTGTGTAACGACTGGAGAATCGTAAACAGGATCTGGAACGACTGCGTTCTTAGTAACGGGACCTTTACGTGGCATTAGGAGGCCTTCTTCTCTCTCTTGGCGCCGTAGCGACTACGTGACTGCTTACGGTTCTTTACACCTTGGGTATCAAGTGATCCGCGAATGATTTTGTAGCGAACACCTGGAAGATCTTTTACGCGACCACCACGAACGAGAACGATTGAGTGCTCCTGCAAGTTATGTCCTTCACCAGGAATATATGCAGTTACTTCCATGCCACTTGTCAGACGAACACGTGCAACCTTACGAAGCGCAGAGTTCGGCTTCTTTGGGGTTGTTGTGTAAACGCGAGTACAGACACCACGACGTTGCGGGCTCCCTTTAAGTGCAGGAGTGCTTGTCTTTGATGACTTCTCAGCGCGACCCTTACGGACCAGCTGTTGAATTGTTGGCACTTCGGTCTCCAGTTCGTAATTAATTTCTCCGACCCACGCGGTCGGGTGTGTTGCCCAACTTCGTAAGTTTGCGCTGCAATAATTGCAGTGCGGAGGTAGCTCGATTCTTCAAAGGAGCAGAGGAGAAAGGTATCTTGCCGAGCCCAAAAAGGTCAAAACGAGCCCCTTATAGACCTGCTCTCCCCCGCCTTGACTTCGACACGCCGAACCCCTTTTTCGCCATATCGGCGTAGGCTGGCCCGATGAGTCAGCTCCTTGATAAGCCTCCGGCAGCGGAAAAGCCACGCCTGCGCGGGCTAATTCATCTGATTATGAGCCCAGTCTCCCTCGTCGCCGGCCTAGTACTGGTCGCTCTGGCCGACAAACTGCGCGGGCGGATCGCTTTAGGCATCTTTACCCTCGCCGCAGTGACCCTTTTCACGGGAAGTGCCCTCTATCACCGCGTGGGATGGAAGCCCAAGACCAAAGAGGTCTGGCGCCGCATCGATCACGCCAATATCACCGTCCTAATAGCAGGTACTTACACCCCCTTCGCCATCTTCTTGCTCAATAAAGGGCAGGCCATCGTCCTTCTCTCCATTGTCTGGGGCGGGGCGATCCTTACCTCACTAATGCGAGTGCTCTGGCTCAACGCCCCCCGTTGGTTATACGTACCTCTCTATCTGATACTCGGTTGGGCTGCAGTTATCTTTTTGCCAGAATTCTGGCAGCACGGCGGAGTCGCCGTATTCATCCTCATCACTCTCGGTGGCCTCTGCTATTCACTCGGTGGAATTGTCTACGGACTTAAGAAACCAAATTTCTCAAGAACCTGGTTTGGCTTCCATGAGTTCTTCCATGCGCTTACTGCAGCAGCATTCATCCTTCAATTTATAGCCGCAGGAATTGTGGTTTACACGCACCACTAATAGAAAAGTTAAGGAATACAGAGTTCATGCCCTCCCATAAAAGTAATTTAGACGCTCATGCCATTTCAGAGTTCTTGGCATCACGGCGTAGCACGAGAGATTTCATTAAAGACAAGCCTGTCCCCCAAGAAATCATTGATCAACTCCTGGTAGATGCGATGACCGCTCCAAGTTGGTCAAACACTCGCCCCTTCAAGATTGCAGTTGCATCGGGAGATGTGCGCGACCGAATCAGCGCAGAGTTTCTCAATCGCTGGGATGCACTTTCCCACGGACGTCATGGCAATTTACTAGCCAAGGTAAAGCTCATTACCTCTCGTTATGGGTTACCAACCAGCAATCGCAGAATGGCTAAGCCATATGTCGCAGAATTAAAACCACGTGCGCATCGCATCGGTGCCGAACTTTACAAAGTTCTAGGAGTTGAGCGAGGCAATCGTGAGGCACGTGATGCTGAATGGGCCAAGAACTACGAGTTCTTTGGAGCGCCAACCGAACTTTTCATTTACATCCATAAGAGTTTGGGCATCTGGTCTGCATCAGATGCCGGCCTCATGATGGAAAACCTGATGCTTTCTGCACACGCACGTGGACTAGGTACTTGCGCGCAAGGTGCAGTAGCTATTTGGGATGATGTCGTTCGCAAGGAGTTCGATGTTTCTAGCGATTATCGTTTGCTAACGGGACTTGCGATTGGGTATCCGACGGATGCTCCAGTTAACTCGTTCGGTGCAAACCGCCTCGACCCTGCAGAAATAACTGCCAAAGAAAAGTAATTCCAAATAAGAAAGGCCCCGCACAATTAAGTGCGGGGCCTTTCTTTTGTAATCTAGATTTATCGAACTTCGATGTCATCCAAACGGATAGCTTCTCCTGAGCCTTGTGCCTCGAATGGAGTGAAGTCATATTCATCGTAAGCAGCGTAGACCGCAGCCTTTGCTTCCTCTGTTGGCTCAACACGCACGTTGCGATAACGGGCAAGTCCAGTACCAGCAGGGATGAGCTTTCCGATAATGACGTTCTCCTTGAGACCGAGCAGTGGATCGCTCTTCTCAGCGAGAGCGGCATCGGTAAGAACCTTTGTGGTCTCTTGGAAGGAAGCCGCTGACAACCATGACTCGGTTGCAAGGGATGCCTTCGTGATTCCCATAAGTTCTGGACGACCTGATGCTGCCTTGCCCCCAGTGGTGACAACGCGACGGTTCTCGTTTTCGAAGCGACCGCGCTCAACGAGCTCACCAGGAAGAAGATCGGTATCACCAGGTTCAAGCACTGTAATGCGCTTGAGCATCTGGCGAACGATGATCTCGATGTGCTTATCGTGGATGGATACGCCCTGTGAGCGGTATACATCTTGGATCTCGTTAACGAGGTGAACTTGGGTCTGACGAGGTCCGAGAATACGTAGGACCTGCTTTGGATCGATAGCACCGAATACGAGCTGTTGCCCGACTCCAACGCGATCGCCATCTTCGACCTTGAGCTTCTGACGACGAGTGATTGGGTATGCGACCGGCTCGCTGCCATCTTCTGGCGTAACGATGATCTTCTTACCCTTTGCATCTTCTAGGAAGCTAACAACACCGGCGGTCTCAGCGATTGGCGCAACACCCTTAGGGGTACGTGCCTCGAAGAGTTCCACGATACGTGGCAGACCGTGAGTAATTTGGGTTTCACCAGAAAGCATGGCGCCTCCAGTGTGGAAGGTACGCATGGTGAGCTGAGTTCCAGGCTCTCCAATGGACTGCGCTGCAATGATTCCAACTGCTTCGCCGACATCAACGATCTTGCCTGATGCCATGGAGCGGCCGTAACACATTGCGCACTGGCCAACCTTTGAATCACATGTAAGAACTGAGCGGACCTTAACTTCATTAACGCCAGCGCTAACAAGAATGTTGATGTTCTTGTCGCCCAAGTCGGTACCTGCAGCAAGGATTGTCTTTCCGCCAACTACAACATCATCAGCCAAGTTACGACCGAACATTGCAGTTTCGACATGCTCATCGCGAACGAGTTCGCCCTGGGCATTGGTCGCAGCGATCTTTAGAGTGAGACCACGATCGGTTCCGCAATCCTCTTCACGGATGATGACATCCTGAGCAACGTCGCAGAGACGACGGGTTAGGTAACCCGAGTCAGCGGTACGAAGCGCGGTATCAGCAAGACCCTTACGGGCACCGTGTGTAGAGATGAAGTACTCGAGTACAGATAGTCCTTCACGGAAGTTTGACTTGATTGGACGAGGAATAATTTCACCCTTTGGGTTAGCTACCAGTCCACGCATACCAGCGATCTGACGAATCTGCATCATGTTTCCACGAGCGCCGGAGTAGACCATCATCCAAACAGGATTGGTCTTAGGGAAGTTATCTTCCATCTCCTTGGCAACTTCGTTGGTTGCATTGGTCCAAATTTCGATCAGCTCTTGGCGACGCTCATCATCGGTAATCAATCCCTTTTCGTACTGTGATTGCACCTTGTCGGCCTTAACTTCGTAGCCTTCGAGGATCTCACGTTTACGTCCAGGTGTGACAACATCTTCGATGCCGATTGTTACACCGGCGCGAGTTGCCCAATAGAAACCAAGTGACTTAAGAGCATCGAGCGTTACTGCAACTGTGACCTTTGGATAGCCTTCCGCCAAATTATCAACGATCAAGCCAAGAAGTTTCTTGGTGACGTCGTAATCAACGAATGGGAAATCTTCAGGAAGGATTTCATTGAAGAGTACGCGGCCGAGTGTGGTCTCCTTAACAACAGGAACTCCATTCTCGTCCATGCGAATCTTGATCGCGGCTTGTAGCGAGACGCTACCCTGATCAAATGCCATCAGACCTTCAGCAAGGCTTCCGAATGCACGGCCTTCTCCAACTTGGTTCTCACGAAGTGAGGTCAAGAAGTAGAGACCAAGCACCATGTCCTGTGTTGGAGATGTGATTGGGCGACCTGACGCAGGAGACAAGATGTTGTTGCTCGACAACATAAGTACGCGAGCTTCAGCTTGTGCTTCTGCAGAAAGTGGAAGGTGAACAGCCATCTGGTCACCATCGAAGTCGGCGTTGAACGCGGTACAAACCAGTGGGTGAATCTGAATTGCCTTACCTTCGACCAGTTGTGGTTCGAAAGCTTGGATACCCAGACGGTGCAAGGTAGGTGCACGGTTCAAGAGAACTGGATGCTCAGCAATTACTTCCTCAAGAACATCCCACACGACTGGACGAGCACGCTCGACCATACGCTTTGCGGATTTGATGTTCTGGGCGTGATTGAGATCAACCAGACGCTTCATTACAAATGGCTTGAAGAGCTCGAGCGCCATCTGCTTTGGCAGACCGCACTGGTGCAATTTAAGTTGTGGACCAACAACGATTACAGAACGTCCAGAGTAGTCAACGCGCTTTCCGAGCAGGTTCTGACGGAAACGGCCTTGCTTACCCTTCAACATATCTGAGAGTGACTTCAATGGACGGTTTCCTGGGCCAGTAACTGGACGACCACGACGACCGTTATCAAAGAGTGCATCTACCGCTTCTTGCAGCATGCGCTTCTCGTTGTTGACGATAATTTCTGGGGCACCGAGATCAGCAAGACGCTTCAAACGGTTGTTGCGGTTGATAACGCGACGGTAGAGATCGTTGAGATCTGAAGTCGCAAAGCGACCACCATCGAGTTGAACCATTGGGCGAAGATCAGGTGGAATAACTGGAACGCAATCCAAGACCATTGAAGCCGGCTTGTTTCGAGTATTGAGGAATGAAGATACGACTTTAAGACGCTTGATCGCGCGAGTCTTCTTCTGGCCCTTACCTGTTTGAGCGAGCTCGGTGAGCTTCACATATTCAGATTGAAGGTCAAAGGTTTCTAGGCGAGCCTTGATTGCTGCTGCGCCCATATCTCCCTTGAAGTACACGCCAAAACGGTCGCGCATTTCGCGGTAGAGACCCTCATCGCCCTCAAGATCCTGGACTTTAAGGTTCTTAAAGCGGGACCAGACCTGATCGAGACGGTCGAGCTCGCGTTGCGCGCGCTCACGAGTTGCCTTGAGCTCACGCTCTGCAGATTCGCGAACCTTGCGTTTGATATCGGCTTTTTCGCCAGCGGCTTCGAGTTCGGCGAGATCGCCTTCGAGCTTCTTCTGGCGGGTATCGAGATCATTGTCGCGACGAGTTTCGATCTTCTTGATATCTGAAGATAAACGCTTTTCGAGCGCTGGAAGATCCTCGGCGCGAGCCTCGGTATCAACTTCAGTGATCATGTAAGCAGCGAAATAAATAACCTTCTCAAGATCCTTTGGAGCAAGATCCAGGAGGTAACCCAAACGGCTTGGAACACCCTTGAAGTACCAGATGTGAGTTACGGGAGCTGCAAGCTCGATGTGACCCATGCGCTCACGGCGAACTTTGGCGCGAGTAACTTCTACTCCGCAACGCTCACAGATGATGCCTTTGAATCGAACGCGCTTGTACTTGCCGCAATAACATTCCCAGTCACGAGTAGGTCCGAAGATCTTCTCATCGAAGAGTC
>JBAXVT010000052.1:0-10362 GCA_037128715.1 Actinomycetes bacterium | reverse complement strand
AAATAAAGTTCAGGAGTTGTAAGCACGTGATATAGCCGACCACCAATAATTCCAGCAGGAATGACATAAATTGCTAAATCATAGAGTTCGCTCGTGACGCCGCCCGACGCGCGCCAGCGTAATCTTCCAATTGCAAGAGCAACAATTATTCCGAGAAGGATGCAGAGCGCATAATAATGAAGTGTGACCGCTCCCAACTCAATCGATGAACTCGACGGAGTTGGGATAAATCGATCAAACAAGGATCTGGCTACTTAACACCAAGGTCTGTCAGCACCTTGGTAAATTTCTTGGCGTCGTATGCGGTCGCTAACGGGATTGTCTTGCCATTGATAATGATCGTAGGAGTTGCATTAATATTCTTAGAAGCGGCATCGTTATTGATGTTGTCAGTCCACTTTAAGTACTTACCGTCATTAATGCAGGTGTCGTAGGTCTTTGAAGTAATTCCCACGGAATGGCCAAGCAAGATCAATTGCGCGTTGGTCCAATATGGAGAATTTTCAGCCATCTGAGTAGCTGAAGGCTGATTGACATATAAAGCTGTGTGGAGCTCGAGGAACTTACCTTGATCGGCAGCGCATGCAACCGCTGCAGCGGTCAGTTGCGAATCAGAGGCGATGAAATGCATTGGGTGATACACGGCCTGAATCTTCCCGGCGCGAACTAAGCCATTGACATAGGAATTATTCACCGCTTCAAAGTTGCGGCAATTTGGACAACGGAAATCTTCGTAAACATCAACTTTAACCTTGGCGGTTGGATTAAAGGTAATTCCATATCCATTTGCTTTAGAGACGGTCGAAGGAAGAGTGACATGCGAGTTTGAATTATTCTTAGCGAGGGAAGCACCCACCCCGGCAAGGACTATAAAGGCAATCATTCCGATAACAAGGTAGCGCGTGGTCTTATCGCCTTTTTTCTCACTCGCCTGCTTTTTATTAGCCATCTTCTCTTCTCCTCATATTCTGAAATTGTCTTTTAGATGCCAAATTTACTTTCCAAGAGGCCATATTACCCGTATTTATCTTCTCATTGGCTGCAGAACTTTCTCAGGAACGATGTAAACCTTTCGATAATTCCTGCGCCAACAAGCGCACCTGCGCTACTCCCGCGTCGGGAGTTGAGGCATCTTGCAGCAAGCGAATGAATGCTGATCCGACAATCACTCCGTCGGCATATTGCGCCACTTCGCGGGCCTGCTCTGGAGTAGAAACTCCTAAACCAACTGCAATCGGAAGATCGGTAACCTCACGGAGTCGAGAAACGAGTCCTCGTGCGCTACTGGATACGGTTGTGCGAGTTCCCGTGACTCCCATCAAGGATGCGGCATATACAAAGCCTGAAGTGGCAGCCGTTACCCGCTTCAAGCGCTCTTCCAAAGTACTTGGAGCAACAACATAAATTCGGTTGGTGTCATGGCTTCGTGATGCTGCGATCCAAGGCTCGGACTCCTCGATAGTCAGATCAGGAGTAATGACCCCCGATCCCCCATTACCCTTAATATCTGCGAGAAATTTATCGACGCCATATCTTTCAATTGGGTTCCAGTACGTCATCACAACTGTGGGTGCAATCTTTGCAATGGCAGCCAGCGTCGTCATCACCTCAGCTGCACCAGTTCCGTTGCGAAGAGAGGTATCTGCCGCCGCTTGGATTACCGGTCCATCCATAACGGGATCGCTATAGGGATAACCGATTTCGATGGCATCGACTCCGCCTTCGACCATTGCGGTGAGTGCATCAATACAACCTTGCTGCGATGGAAACCCAGCAGGTAGATAGCCAATGAGAGCTGCCCGATTTTCAGAGCGTGTTCTTACAAATAGTTCGTCGAGAGGAGTACTCATTACAGTGGAATTCCAAAGTAATCGGCGGCAGTTTGCACATCTTTATCGCCACGCCCCGAGAGATTCACGAGAAGTACTGCTTCAGATCCCAGTTCTTTACCAATTTGCATCGCGCCAGCCAGCGCATGCGCGCTCTCAATCGCAGGGATGATTCCTTCTGTCTTACAGAGTAGGGCAAATGCTTCCATCGCTTGCGCATCTGTAATCGGGCGATATTCCGCTCTACCAATATCGTTCAGATAAGCATGCTCCGGACCGACTCCGGGATAATCCAACCCCGCCGAAATGGAGTGAGACTCCACGGTCTGGCCATTCTCATCTTGCAATACATAGGAGCGAGTTCCATGGAGGACTCCTGGAGAACCACCGCTGATCGTTGCAGCGTGCAGCCCAGATTCAATTCCGGATCCGCCCGCTTCAAGTCCCACAAGTCTGACGCTGGTGTCCTCCAAGAAGGGATGGAAGATTCCAATCGCATTGGAACCGCCTCCAACACAGGCAAGAATGACATCGGGCAGACGTCCCATTAACTCCAGGCACTGTTCGCGCGCTTCTACTCCAATGACGCGATGAAAGTCGCGAACCATGGTTGGAAAGGGATGAGGTCCAGCGACCGTTCCTAGCAAATAATGGGTTGTCTCAACATTGGTGACCCAATCGCGCATCGCCTCGTTAATCGCATCTTTAAGCGTCTTACTTCCCTGGGTTACGGGGATTACTTCGGCCCCGAGTAATTTCATACGCGCCACATTAAGTGACTGACGCTTTGTATCTTCTTCGCCCATATAAACAACGCAATCCAGGCCCATCAACGCTGCTGCAGTCGCCGCGGCAACTCCATGTTGACCGGCACCAGTCTCCGCGATAATCCGCTTCTTACCCATGCGCTTTGTTAGTAAGGCCTGACCTAAAACGTTGTTGATCTTATGACTGCCGGTGTGGTTTAAATCTTCGCGCTTAAGAAGGATGCGAGCTCCCCCGGCATGTTCTGCAAAGCGCTTGACTTCGGTGATGATGCTTGGGCGACCGGTATAGGTACGGTGCAATTCGGCTAACTCGGCCTGAAAGACTGGATCCTTCAGCGCCACTTCGTGGGCAAGCGCCAATTCATCGAGGGCGCCGATCAGCGCTTCGGGTACGAAACGTCCGCCATAGGGTCCAAAGTGGCCAATAATGTTGGAATCAACAGCAACGCTCATCTGCGAACGGTACCAGCAGGCTATCTACCGAGGAGGGCTGAAATTGCGAGGGCTGGGTCACCTGCGCGCACCAAGGTTTCGCCGACCAATATCGCTTTTGCGCCAGCTGCTTCCGCTGCCTCTACTTGTTGGCGGGTAGAAATCCCAGATTCGGCAACCCTAATTCGATCACTCGGAATCAGTGGCAGTAATCGAGCGAATGCCTCATCGTGAATTTCCAAGGTCTTCAAGTTTCGGGCATTTACGCCAATGATTTTGGCATTCACTGCGAGCGCCCGATCCAGTTCGGCTTCATCGTGAACTTCAACGAGAACGCTTAAACCCAACTCGAAGGCCAGAGCTTGAAAATCTCGTAGCTGACTATCGTCCAGTGCCGCCACGATTAAAAGCAGGAGATCGGCACCGAGGGCACGAGTTTCAAGCACTTGATATTCCGTAACGATGAAATCCTTGCGCAGCACCGGAATAGTGATCGCACTGCGAACCGCAACGAGGTCGGTAGAACTTCCGCCAAATCGACGACCCTCAGTCAGAACGCTTATCACTGCGGCGCCAGCCGATTCGTACTTCGAAGCGAGTTCTGCAGGATCACCAATCAATGCGAGAGCGCCTTTGCTAGGTGAGGACCGCTTCACCTCTGCGATGATCTGCATTCCAGGTTTGGCGAGTGCGTCAAAGGCGTTGCGAACTACAGGAGCGTTTGCCACTTGTTCGCGCAGTTGCGTCAGCGGGATTTCCCGCGCCTTCAGATCTTCCAGCACCCCAGCAACGATTGAATCTAGGACCGTACTCATACCGATGGATCCTCCCCCTCGTTGAGAGAGTTCCACGGAGTTGTTGCGCGTGGTTCATAACGCTTGGAAAGCCCGCGCCGGGTAAGACGGATAGAGAAGTAAATAAAGAGGAGGAGTAATCCTGCAACAATCATCAACTTAACAATAAGCACTTAGAGCGATCGCATTTCATTGGCAGTCGCAATTGCGCCGAGAACCGCCGCGGCTTTATTTTCGCACTCTTGATCTTCGGTCAACGGAACTGAGTCGGCAACAATTCCAGCTCCCGCCTGTACATATGCTTTTCCGTCCTTCAGCACAGCGGTGCGAATTGCAATACAGGTGTCAATATTTCCGCGGAAATCCAGGTATCCGATAGTTCCAGCATAGATACCGCGTCGAGTCGGTTCGTTCTCCTCAATAATTTCCATCGCTCTTGGCTTCGGAGCGCCAGAGAGGGTGCCCGCCGGAAAGACGGCAAGTAGGGCTTCCACGGCACTGGAATCTTCGGCTAGTTGTCCAGTAACTGTTGAAACAATATGCATTACATGCGAGAAACGTTCGACCTGCATAAATTCCACAACTTCAACGCTGCCGGGTTTACAGACTCTGCCCAGATCATTTCGCCCGAGATCAACCAACATGAGATGCTCGGCGCGCTCCTTAGGGTCTGCCAATAGTTCCACGCCGTAGCGCAGGTCAATTTCCGGATCAGCAGAACGAGGGCGAGTCCCAGCGATGGGATGGATCATCACATCACTTCCATTGATCTTCACCAGCGCCTCTGGGCTAGAACCAACAACAGAGAGTCCGTCGGCGAAGCGAAAGAGGTACATATACGGGCTGGGATTTGATGCGCGCAGGGCACGATAAATTTCAAAGGCATCGGCGGTGGCTTCCATCACGAAGCGCTGCGAGAGCACAACTTGGAATGCCTCACCGGCGCGGATCTCTTCCTTCAGAATTTCAACCTTCGCCTGATAATCAACCGAACTCATATCGCGGCGATAAGCGGGCTTCTTAGCGACGAGCGGGTGGCTCACTCCCCCATCGTGCGGAGTTTGTAATTGCACTTCAAGAGCATCGAGGCGAGCGATCGCATCGAAGTAAGCATCATCGACGCGCTCGGAACTTCCATCCCAGTTGATTGCATTAGCGATCAAAGTCAGGGTTCCATCAAAGTGATCGAAGACCGCAAGATCAGAGGTCAGCATGAATGCGATTTCGGGAATGTGCAGGTCATCGTGCGCCAAGGAGGGCAACCGCTCCAGACGTCGAACGATTTCATAACTGGCATAGCCAACCAATCCACCAGTCAAAGGTGGGAGGTGTGGAATATGAGGAGAGCGCAGATGTTGCGCGGTGATTTTGAGCGCTTCGAGTGGATCAATGTCGGTTGGTGCACCTGAAGGAGCGGTGCCGATCCAAGTCGCCTTGCCATCCTTCTCGGTTAAAGTTGCCACGCTCTTAATGCCGATAAATGAATAGCGCGACCAGACGCCACCGTGTTCAGCTGACTCGAGAAGAAAGGTGCCGGCACGATCCTGCGCCAATTTTTTATAGAGCGAGAGCGGTGTCTGGCTATCGGCCAGATAGCGTCGCGAAACTGGAATTACATTGAACTCGGCGGCATACGCGCGAAACTCTTCGAGGGTCATTGAACGCAGGCTCACTCTGCAACCCCAATCGCGCGGAAGAAACAACTGCGCTCACCAGTGTGGCAGGCAGCGCCTACCTGCTCAACTTGTAGCAAGAGCGCATCTCCATCGCAGTCGTAGCTTGCACTGATCAATTTTTGTGTGTGACCCGAACTCTCACCTTTGGTCCAGAGTTGGTTTCGGCTCCGACTCCAATAGGTTACGCGTCCTGTCGCAAGTGTTTCTTGCAGCGCATCCTCATTCATCCACGCCATCATCAGAACCTCGCCATTTGTGACATCTTGGGCTATTGCCGCGACAAGCGTCCCTTCGGAGAACCGCGCTGCAACTTCAACTGGGATATCCACGCGCCTATTCTGCCTTAACCCTTACTAAAGGCGTACCGAATATCCATGACGAGCGAGATCCGCCTTAACCTCACCAATCGTAAAGGTCTGAAAGTGAAAGACGCTCGCCGCCAGTAGGGCATCTGCGCCGGCTGCCAAGGCCTGAGAAAAATCTGCTAATTTGCCCGCTCCGCCACTCGCGATCAAGGGCACATGAGTAATCTCGCGCACCTGACGGATCATCTCGGTGTCGTAACCAGCCCGAGTGCCATCGGCATCCATAGAGTTGAGCAGGATTTCACCGACTCCTCGACTCGTCGCGTCGATGATCCAGGCGAAGGCGTCGATCCCGGTGCCGGTTCGTCCGCCATGAGTAGTTACTTCAAAACCAGATGCCGTTGCTCCACGGCGGGCATCAACAGAGAGCACCAAGACTTGATTTCCAAACCTATCGGCAATTTCATTGATCAAGCCGGGACGAAGAATCGCAGCGGTATTAACACCAACTTTATCGGCACCGGCACGTAACAAGCGATCAACATCTGAAGCCTCACGAATGCCACCGCCAACAGTCAATGGAATGAAAACTTGCTCAGCGGTGCGTGAAACTATTTCCAGAGTAGTCGAGCGATCTTCCACCGATGCAGAAATATCAAGAAAGGTAAGTTCATCAGCACCTGCGTCACCATATATCTTCGCTAATTCCACCGGGTCACCAGCGTCGACTAGGTCTCTAAAATTTACCCCTTTAACAACACGACCTGCCGCCACATCAAGGCACGGGATTACGCGTTTAGATAACGTCATCGACTGGCGATCGCTAAAGCCTGTGGCAGGGTAAATGCTCCAGCGTAAAGCGCCTTACCTACGATCGCACCTTCGACACCAATTTCCGTGAGGGCACGAATTGCGATGAGATCTTCCAAACTCGACACTCCGCCACTCGCGACCACCGGCTTATTGGTGGCGGCACAGACCTCACGCAAAAGTTCCAGATTTGGCCCTTGCAGCGTTCCATCTTTGGCAACGTCGGTCACGATGTAGCGCGAACATCCATCGCGTTCTAATCGCTCCAGGGTTTCGAAAAGATCTCCACCTTCTTGGGTCCAGCCCCGAGCGGCGAGAGTATGCCCGCGCACATCGAGGCCAACTGCGATGCGATCACCAAATTCAGCAATAACTTTTGCGGTCCAATCGGGGTTCTCTAACGCGGCAGTTCCGAGGTTGACTCGTGTGCACCCGGTCGCCAGCGCGCGGCGCAGCGATTCGTCATCTCTAATTCCGCCGGAGAGCTCAACCTTGAGATCTACGCTCTTGATCACACTTTCCAGCAGCGCCGCATTGCTTCCAGTTCCAAAGGCCGCGTCTAGGTCAACCAAGTGGATCCACTCCGCCCCCGCCGCCACAAATTCTGCGGCCACTTCGAGTGGCTGCCCATACTTGCTCGTTGCAGATAATTCGCCCTGTACCAACCGCACAGCCAAACCACCTTTTACATCGATGGCTGGAAGCAATTCCAAGATCTTGCTCATAAGGTTCCCGCCCAATTAGAAATAAGTCGTGCTCCTACTGCGCCGCTCTTCTCTGGATGAAATTGCACTGCGCTCACTGGTCCGCGTTCTACCGCGGCGAGGAAATCTTCACCATACGTGCACCAACTATTTGTTGCATCTGCAACAGCGTTCTTCGCGGCAAAAGAGTGCACGAAGTAAAAGGATTCGTCCTGCAATCCTTGGAAGAGTATGGAAGAGGGCTCGGAGTGAACATTGTTCCAACCGATATGCGGCAAGATCGGTGCATTGATCAGACTCACTTCTCCGGCAAAGACTCCCAGTCCGACGTGTCCACCTTTTTCAGTTCCTGCACTGAAGAGAATCTGCGCACCTACACAAATTCCCATGATCGGTTTTTCACTCGCAATACGCGCCGCAATAATTTCACGACCGCCTGCTGCAATCAGTTGCTCCATACAAGCGCCATAGGCACCGACCCCGGGGACTATCAGACCATCACTTGCAAGGCAGAGATCGGGATCCGAGGTGACCATCGTTTCATGGCCCGTCAAAGCAAATGCCCGTTGCGCCGATCGCAGATTTCCGGAACCGTAATCGAAAATTGCGATCAAAGAGAGCCCTTTGTCGACGGAATGCCTGTCGTTCGACCGTCGATGGCAACAGCATCGCGCAAGGCGCGGGCAACCGCCTTAAATTGCGCTTCAAAGACGTGGTGGGCATTACGCCCTTCGAGAACTCGGATGTGCAATGCAATCCGCGCCTCGGCGACGATCGACTCCCAAATGTGGCGCCCCAGGGTCGTATCAAATGTGCCGATCAACTCTACGATCTCGGGTTGGCGGTGCACCAGGTATGGACGTCCCGAGAGATCTACTGCGGCTTGAACCAGAACCTCATCGAGCGGAACCATCGCGTCACCGAAGCGGCGAATTCCAGCTTTATCGCCCAGCGCTTCGCGCAGCGCTTGGCCAAAGGCGAGCGAGGTATCTTCTACAGTGTGGTGCGAGTCAACATCAACATCGCCAGTTGTCTTTACGGTGAGGTCAAAACCTGCATGCTTGCCTAGTTGCGACAACATATGTTCGAAGAAGGGAACCCCGGTCTGGATATCGATAAGGCCAGAGCCATCGAGATTCAACTGCACATATACATCAGACTCTTTGGTCTGGCGCTTAACGGTCGCGATGCGCGGTGCTGTCATGAGATTCTTCCTTCGGTAGAGGGGGAATTATTCCGCAATTTCGCGGAGTGCCGCGATGAATTGTTCGTTTTCTGATGGAGTTCCTATCGTCACACGCAAAAATCCTCGCAGCCCGATATCTCGGATCAAAATTCCACGGTCGAGGAAGGCCTGCCACAGCGCGCTTGGCTCTCCGGCAAATCCAGTAAAGAGCAGGAAGTTCGCAGAACTTGGAACCACGCGATATCCCACCTCGGTGATGGCACTGGCTACGCGCTCGCGCTCTGCAATCAATACTTCGATCTCAGACTGCATCGCAGGGGCAAATTCCAGCGCCGTTTCTGCAGCCGCTTGCGTCAAAGAACTCAGGTGATAGGGCAGGCGTGTAATCAGCGCGGCTAGAACAACAGCTGGTTTAGCAATCAAATATCCGGTGCGCGCTCCGGCGAAGGCGAAGGCCTTGCTCATCGTGCGCACAACTACCACATGCGGGAAATCTGCCAAAAGTGTCACTGCGGAAGGTTCATCTGAAAATTCCGCATACGCCTCATCCACGATGAAAAGTCCGCCTACCGATCCAGTCGCTTCCGCCAGCTCCTTAAGGTCGGAGATGGATGTGGACGTCCCCGATGGATTATTTGGAGTTGCGACAAAGACCAAATGTGGAGACTTTTCGCGGATTAATTTCTTTGCCTTGGCGATATCAATTCCAAAATCTGCATCGCGACTTCCAGCGAACCACGGCGTCTTTGTAATTTGAGCAATCAGGGGGTGGACGGAGTAAGACGGAGTAAACCCCAGCGCAAGATGATCTGCTCCCCCGCAAGCCAGAAAGAGCGTCTGCAAGATTTCATTGGAGCCATTGGCCGCCCAAATGTTCTCTTCACTCACCTCAACACTCGTGCTTTGTGTAATGTAATGAGCCAATTTCTGACGAAGTCCGTGGGCATCCCGATCTGGATAGCGATTGAGATCTGCCATTACCGAAGTGAGTTTGGTAGACATCGCTTCCACAACTTCAGCGGGCAGCGGGAAGGGATTCTCATTGGTATTGAGCGCGATGACGCCATCTAACTGCGGAGCGCCATACGGTGAAATATTGCGCAGGTCGGTGCGTAGCGGCAACCAGTAAGGCCATTGTGATTGAACCATTATTTCTTCTCCTCAAAGCGTGCGCTCATCGCTTCGCCGTGAGCCGGCAAATCCTCTGCGTTGGCGAGTGTAATTACCGTGGCGGCAATATCCATAAACGAACTCTCGTCATACTCGATGAAGTTGACGCCCTTGAGAAATGTTTGCACGGAGAGTCCGCTGGAGTGACAAGCGCATCCACCGGTTGGTAGTACATGGTTTGAACCAGCGGAGTAATCCCCCAGTGAGACTGGTGCGAATCTGCCAATGAAGACCGCGCCAGCATTGCGAATCTCCGAAGCGACGGCCACGGTTTCCTTCACATGAAGTTCAAGATGTTCGGCGGCGTAGCCATTCATTACATCGATGCCTTGCTTTATAGAGTCAACGAGCACGATCGCAGATTGCACCCCAGTGAGTGCGGCGCGAATTCGCTCGGAGTGGCGCGTGCGAGCAACTCGAATTGCCAACTCGCTTGTGACAGCGTCGGTAAGGGTCGTTGAAGTCGTGACGAGAACAGCTGCAGCGTTAACATCGTGCTCCGCCTGACTGATTAAATCTGCCGCAACATCGCTGGCGATGGCGCTTTCATCGGCCAGGATTGCAATTTCGGTAGGTCCGGCTTCAGAGTCAATAGCTATCAATCCACGTAACGCCCGTTTAGCTGCGGCAACATAAACATTGCCAGGGCCAGTTACCAGGTCCACCGGTTCGCAGAGTCCATCCACCCC
>JBAXVT010000051.1:0-10407 GCA_037128715.1 Actinomycetes bacterium | reverse complement strand
TGATATTAATGAAATATATTCCATCACTTCTTGCGGTCGCGGTTGCAAATCCTTTGTTGTATCTATTGGCCGTTGGGGTGGGGGTTGGAAAACTCATTAACACACACTCCGGCGGCGTTGATGGGGTTAAGTACCTCACCTTTCTCGCTCCGGCACTCCTCGCCACAGCAGCCATTCAAAACGCTATGGATGAAGTAGTTTTCCCCACCCTTGAAGGTTTTAAGTGGAACAAGAGTTTCTTCGCGATAAATGCCACTCCGATAACTGGCAAGCAGATCGCCAACGGGGTATTGATCGCTGCGATGTATCGCGTGCTCTTCTCAGTAACTGTATATGGTGTGATCGTTTATCTCTTCGGCGGATTCACCTCCGCGCGCGGATGGTTCTCGATTCCCACTTCACTAGCTGCCGGGGCCTCCTTTGGCGCATTCATTATGGGCATCGCAGCCTGGGCTAAGAATGATGACTCTTTCTTTATGATCTTAGGTCGATTTGTGATGATGCCGCTCTTCTTGTTCTCGGGCACCTTCTACCAATTATCAACAATGCCTATCTATCTGCGTTGGATCGGCTGGTTTTCTCCGCTCTGGCACACCACCGAACTCGGTCGATTCTTAACATACGGTCATCACATCTCTGCGATGATGTTCGTAGTTCATATCGCATACATTGCTGCAATGTTCACCTTCGGCATCATCTTCTCGCACCGCCAATTTGAACGCAGGTTGACCAAGTGATTCTGGATAACGCCGTATCAATCGCGCAATCGCGCCGCGGCCATCTTGCCGAAGGATCGTACTCAGGCCGCGCTCATGTACTGCTAGAGCGCAGCCTTATGGCATTTAGAAATTCCGCCTGGCTCGCCGTGCTTTCGGGCTTCTTCGAGCCGGTGCTCTATCTGCTCTCCTTCGGTTATGGGCTGGGTCATCTCATTGGGAAGATTCCACTTCAAAATGGTCACGTCGTGAGTTATGCCGCTTACATCGCTCCAGGTTTACTGGCTACAAGTGCCATGAATGGCGCAATCTATGACTCCACCTGGAATGTATTTTGGAAATTAAAGTTTGATCGCATTTACCAGAGCATGTTGCAGACCTCGCTCGGTTCGGTTGATGTAGCGCTGGGTGAAATTAGTTGGGCGCTTCTGCGCGGCTTTGCCTATGCAGTTGGATTTATGTGCGTCGTGGTCCCTGCTGGACTCATCACAAATTGGTGGGCCATCATGGCGATTCCATCCGCGGTATTAATCGCCTTTGGATTCGCTTCGGTGGGAATGGCAATTACCTCATGCTTTACGACTTTTCAGCAGATGGACCTCATAAATATTGCGATGCTCCCTATGTTTTTATTCTCGGGTTCGTTCTATCCACTTACTGTTTATCCCGGTTACCTGCAAGGCTTTCTCAAAGCGCTTCCACTATGGCAGGCGATCTCACTCGTTCGAGATTTCACCTTAGGGATGGTCAGTTGGGGAATCTTGTGGCACGTACTTTATTTCGTCGTGATGATTTCTTTTGGCGTAGTCCTTACTGCCAAGAGACTTACAAAACTCTTTTTGCGCTAAGGCTAATTGTCGTAGTTGCGACGTTCCCAACGACCCTCAAGTCGATCACTCCACTTTTGTTTCTTCGCCTTCGGCATACTTCTGCCGCCCCGACCCAGGGAAAAATTGGTAAAGATAAAGAAGGCGCCAACGAGCGCGATTACAAAGCCGAGCAGACCAAAGGCAATCACCTTGGAAATGAGGCCGCCGAATAGAATCCCCATTCCAGCGAGTACGCCGAAAATCCCATAAAAGACCCGACTTCCCTGCTTAGTGCGTGCGCTACCCGTAAGGGTAGAGACGAGGCGGGGATCTTCTTGTTCGAAGGCAGCTTCCATCTCCGCAAGAAGTTTGCGTTCGTGATCAGAGAGTGCCATGGAGCAAAGAATAGGGCAGTCGTGCCGTACTTCGCCATCTAAAGCGGTGTTTGCTACCTCTCAGATTCCTCACCGCTTCGCTCAAATAATCGTGCCGGACGTACCGAGGCATCCCCAAAGCGCGCCTTCGCCTGATCCATAGCGCGCGTCGCCTCCCGCCAGCCACTTTCGCGCTCCCCCAGCTCCAATTGCACTGGAGCGCCATCCGAATCCACCAGGTTTTCTAAGGCAATTCCAATTAAACGAATTCGGGCACGATCAAGTTTGAGAGCAACATACAATTTCTTTGCGACTTCATAACATTCCTGCATGCCATCAATGGGCAGCGCAACTGTCTTAGAGCGCGAGATAGTTTTGAAATCGGCGAAGCGTACCTTTATAGAAATGGTCTGCGCCGACATCTGCCGTGCGCGCAATCTAGAACTCGCCTTCTCGGTAAGGCGCAAGAGTTCGCGCAATATCTCCTCTTGATCTTCCAAGTCGCGCGCAAAGGTTTCGGCAGCGCTAATACTTTTATCGGGTTCATCGGGTGTTACTGGGCGATAGTCCCGGCCCCATGCAAGTTCGTAGAGATGAACTCCATTCGCCTCACCGAGCGCTCGAACTAGTGTCTGCCTTGGGGTATTTGCGATATCACCCACGGTGCGCAGACCTAAACGCAACAACTCTTCATTTGTCTTTGGCCCCACTCCCCAGACCGCGCTCACGGGAAGTGGATGTAAAAAATCTAAGACCTTGGCGGGATCCACTTCAAGCATGCCATCTGGCTTGCAGGCCTGTGATGCCAACTTTGCAATGAACTTTGTTGTCGCGATTCCCACCGAGCAAGTGATGCCTGCCTGCGCTAATACATCGGCGCGGATGCGCCGTCCAATCTCAGGGCCATCGCCCATTAATTTGCGAGATCCTGTTACATCGAGAAATGCTTCATCGAGCGAGATCGGTTCGACGAGCGGTGTGTAACTTTCGAAGATTTCCATCACCCCACGCGAAACTTCGCTATAGCGATGGTGGTTGGGCACCACGAAGATTGCATGCGGCGCCATCCGTTGCGCCCGCCCGACTGGCATAGCGGCGCGGATTCCAAATTTGCGTGCCTCGTAGTTGGCGGACAAGACGACCCCGCGAGCTCCGGCTCCTACAACAACGGCCTTGCCGCGCAGCGTCGGATCATCTTTCTCGGCGACCGATGCATAGAAAGCGTCCATATCAACATGAAGGATCGTTGCGATCTCATCCATGTTCTGGCTCATAAACTCGCAGATTACGCCACTTCTCGTAAGAGTCGGTCAGTTCCCACGCCTGCGTGGCACGCAATGAGATTCCGCGCGGGCCAGTACGCCTGACCTCACCCCGGACCAAGAAGAGCGAAGAGGTGAAGAGCAGATTGCCGCTGCTCTGCTGGATATCTTCGAAGAAGGTCACATCGTTGCAGCCATGCCCATCATCCAAGGTGAGGAAGATGACGCGCTTGCCGGTACGGATCGGCGGCATCTGCAACGCGACTTTGACCCCCGCGACCAAGACCGATTCGCCGGAGCGTTTGTGAATCAGATCCGATGAGCGCACCGCCCCCACATGGTTGAGGAACTCGCCATAAAACTCGAGCATATGGCGTGAGATATCCATACCGGTCAGATCTAATTCGTGGCGCACCTCTTCGGCAGATGACAAACGCGGCAGACCACTCGCTTCTAGCGGTGGTGGTGTTAGACCGAGAACCATCTGATTGGTTGCAGTCCCGCGCACGCTGACGCTCGACAACTTATAAAGATCTTGTAAGTGCAACAAGAGATCGCGACGATTGATCTCACCTTGATCTAGTTTGTGTAGTTCATCAAATGCGCCGACCATGATCAGCGCTTCGCAGATCGGCCTGCTGACCCCCGCGCGTGCAACAAAGTCAGCGAGATCAAGATAGGGGCGTGAAAGAATAATTCCGGCGAGCTCGCCATCGTTGATCCCCGAAATGTCGCGCAGCGCCATGCGAATCGCATACCCCCGCGCATCGGGCAGTACCAAACTCTTGCCGGTACTCAACAGATCGGGAGCAAGGTAAGGAGCGCGCGCCGAACCATCAAGGTCAATCCGTTCCACCCTGTAATCACGATCAGATTTATTGACATCGATCGGCAAGATAGCGATCCCCCACTGCCGCGCTTCATCCAAGATCAAGCGCTTGGGATACATGCCAGGATCATGAGTGAGCAGACCAGCGATAAAGGGAGCCATGTAATGGGTCTTGAGCCATGCCGATTGATAGGTCGGTAGCGCAAAGGCAGCAGCATGCGCCTTGCAGAAACCAAAAGATGCAAAAGATCGCAAGATCTCCCAGACCTCATCGATCACCGCGTTGGTATATCCGCGTGCCAGCGCTGCGGGATAGAACCAATCGCGTACTTCTATCTGTCCTTCGGGGCTACCCATTAAGCGTCTGCGTTCATCGCCCGCCGCTAAAGTACAACCCGACATGATCGAGATAACTCGAATTACCTGTTCGTGAAAGACAACAACGCCTTCGGTCTCGTGCAGCACGTCATAGAGATCAGGATGAATCAGATCACGCGGCCTAAGCCCTTGCCTGCCATTTAAGAAGGGCACGATCATGTCGCTCTTAACCGGTCCGGGCCGGAAGAGTGAGATATCAATAATGAGATCGGTAAAGGTATCGGGCGCAAACTTTCCGACGAGTTCGCGTTGCCCCGGGCTTTCGATTTGAAAGACACCGAGAGTGCGCGCAGATTTGATGAGATCGAAGGTCGGCGCATCATCGAGCGCGATCTCATCGATATCAAGATCAACGCCATCAACGCGTTTGATCTCATCTAACGCATAGGAGATCGCCGATTGCATCCGCACCCCGAGAATATCGAGTTTGAGCAGACCAATTGCTTCGACATCATCCTTATCAAATTGCAGCATCGGATAACCGCTGGCGTTGATCTCTAGCGGCGCATAATCGAGCAGACCCGGATCGGATAGAACAACGGCGCAGGGATGCATCGCCAGATGGCGCGGCAAGCCATCGAGCCTGGCAGCCAGGCTGATCGCTGTCCTCAGTATCGGACTGTTGAGGTTAAGGCTTTTAAGTTCTGGCAGGTTCTCCAAAGCCTTTTGAATATTGCGCGATCTGATGCGTGGCATCGACTTGGCAATCAGATCGATCTCCATCGGTGCGATCCCCAGCGCCGCACCTACATCGCGAATTGCATGGCGCGCTTTATATGTTTCGACCATTGCCACAGTTGCTGTCGAACTATTATCGCCCGGCTTGTACTGCGTACTTTTAAAGCCATAGCGATCAAAGACCGCGCTATATATTTCGAGCCTGCGATCTGATTCAACATCGATATCAATATCGGGCAGCTCTGCCCGCAAGACAGAACAGAAACGTTCCATCAATAGCCCTTGGCTAATCGGTTCTACCCCAGATATCCCCAGCAGATAACAGATCAGAGAACCCACACCGGATCCGCGCGCCGCCACCCGTATCCCCCGGGCCCGCGCCATATCGGCTACGGCCGCAACGCTTAAGAAATAAGGCTCAAAGCCCAACGTTGTAACGGTCTCTAACTCTTCTTCTAGCCGCACCGCCGCTTTTACAGATAACTCACCTGTATAACGCGAGAGAGCGGCCCGCGTGCGTTGTCGCAACTCTGCGGGGTCCGCAACATGTGGCAGATGAATCGCACCCAGGCCAATATCTCGCCGCGGCGACAGTCGCAGCCGCTGCGCCAAATCTTCGGTATCTGCCAGCAAGCGGTTGCCGTTGCGCTCTCCCGCTGCCCGCGCAATCTCATCGCCCACCCAGGCCATCTCAGCGGGGTTCTTTAAATAGGCCTCGCTATTGCTGCGCTCTACATGTTTGTAATGCAGCGGCACCAACTTGCGCGCCGAATCCAATACATCTGCAACTGGCCCATCCTTGCGATCGAGCATCCGCACCGCATTACTTAAAATCGCTGGCAGATTGTTATCGCGTGCAAAGCCCAACATCCGTGCCGCATGCGTTGTCGACAACGGCCCCGTCCCCGCTCGCAGGTGCGATGTACATTCAATGACTTGCCCCGCAAATAGATCAGCTACAGAATCATAAATAGAGATCGCCTCTTCACCACGCCGCGCGCCAATTGCCGCCGCCAATTGCGAATCAACGCCATGCGCCAGAATCAATTGCGATGAATACTGCGCCGCCGAATTCAATACCTTATACGTCAATAATTTATCTTCGCTCAAATTAATACTGGTGATTAAACGATAGAGCGCACCTAACCCATCACCCTGCGCAAAGATGGTGACGCGATACTTCTTCTGCAGAAAACTTAGATTGACCCCCAAGATCGGTGCCACGCCCATCTCTTCGCAACTCTGTGCGAACCTAATTGCACCAGCAGCGCCATCGCGATCGGTCAGCGCAATTGCACCAGCACCTTGCTCTGCAGCTCGTTCGACCAAGCGAGCCGGCAAGGCAGTACCATATTTAAAGGAGTAACCACTCGCCACCGAGAGGTGTGTGAAGGGAATCTTCATGAGGGTCTAGATGTGGGGCGTATCTGCCACTTGCCGGTGATCTCATCCAACTCAATCTCAAAGGTCGCCAGCGCCCCCTCAGGAGCCGCTTCGACCCGCCAGATCGCCTTGCCCCCATCATCGAAGATCACATCTTCAAGTGGAGCCTTCTGCAACCGACCATCATCGATTCGGTTCCACCAGCCCCCAGATTCGCGCCAGCGAGACACAATCGCGTGCACATGAAAGCGCCGCCCCTTATAAATGAACTCCATGGGCTCGCCCTGAGGCGCAATTACCCGCGCCCCAGGCGTCTGGGCAGCCCCAGCTACCCCAGGGACGGATCCTGGGTTGGCTGGGTTTGAGGCTGATTCGAACATATGTTCGAAAGATAGTACCCCGAGGTGACAGGGGCAAGTGGCTGGGTTTTGAGCGTGATTAGGCTCGCAGACGCTTAAAGAGCAGGGCGGACCCAGCTGGAGGTTCGAATCCCATCAAGCGCACAAATGAAAACTGAATTATTAGATTTGTGGACCAATGCTCTCCGTTAATTCTGAATCGTCCTTTAACTCTACAAAAATAACGTGGGTATCTGTTTGTCCGATGTTCTCACCTGCATGCATTTGAGCCGGCAGCCAACTAGTTGTGCCCGCGACAATTTCTACATCGCGGGTGGTTCCGTTTGCGTGCAGCCGCCTTGAAAAAGTGGTGAGGGTATACATAACGCTATTCGGATGCTCGTGCGGAGTGGTCAAATGTCCTGGTTTATCTTTGTATTCCAAAACGCGAACCCGATCATTTTCGAAGACGACTTTATAGCTCTCCGGGTTGGTGGTTACAGGGTCCAAATTCATCGAGACTCATCCGCCACTAGAACCACTCTCGTCACATCGGTCGCACGAACGCGCAGAACCTGCTCTGCTTGTGATTTAGCGCCGTAGAAGACAAACCAACCGTCCTTTAACTCGTAAGCGACGGCCTTGACCGTCTCATTTGGCTTATCGATGTAGTACTCGATTTGGTAGGTAACTACTTCCATGACGGCTCGATTCTCTTTAGAGGTTAATGGTATCTAGAATCAAATTAACGGGTATAGGTGCAAAAATGTGAGGATAGAAGTCGCCCTCTCCCCCATCTTCCAAGCGGACTTCGATACCGACGCTTGCTAGTGCTTTTTGACTTATAACCAGCACCACTAAGTCTTGGGCGGTTGCGCCATATACATAATCTTTGGTGCCCTCTAATTGAATAGCCGTTGAAGCGTGAATGAATCCGACTTGTTCGAAGGATTTGCCTTTTGTGGATCGGTCGTAGATTCCAGTTCTTTGGGCCTGCTGCCAATCGGCAAGTGTGGTGACATGGTAAATCAGGTCATCATGCGAATTTTCGGAAGGGGCCAGGTCCATGCCCGCAGTTTAACGAAGATGATTTTTAGCGATAGATGCATTTCTGGACTGAATGTCGCGTAGATACGGCAAGATGAACCCATGGACGCGGTGCTAGCGATACTGAGCGGAGCCTTTATCGGCTCGGTCCTCGGATTTGTTGGAGCCGGCGGGGCTATGACCTCCGTTCCGATTTTGCTCTACGTTTTTCACTTCACCCCGACTCAGGCGACTACTGCAGCGCTGGCCATCGTTTTGCTGGCGGCTCTCTCTGGAGCTATACCAAAGATGCGGACCCACGAAGTTCTTTACCGCGAAGCCTTCTCCATTTGGGGCATTGGCTTGGTGACCAACATTGGCGGTGCGGCTCTCTCGAAGCACCTCCCAAATTCGGTCATCACCACGGGCTTTGCATTGATCTTGATCTTCGCCGGCTTTGCCACCCGGCGCGGACCTATCGGGGTCGAAGATGAGAAACGGATGACGGTAGGAGTCTTAATCGCAATCTCCCTGGTAATTGGCGCCATGACTGGTGTCTTTGGAGTGGGCGGCGGGTTCCTTGCAATTCCAGTACTGGTTCTCTTTTATAACACTCCGCAGAACAAAGCGGCGGGCACTTCTCTCTTAATCATCTCGATCAACTCCATGACATCTTTCTTGGGACATCACGCGGTATGGCATGAAGTCAAGTGGGGAATTCCAGTTGGGATTGGCGCTGTAGCGATCGTGGTCTCGATGGTGGCTTCTCATAACACCAAGCATGTGCCGGTGGCTCTTCTTCGCCGCTCGTTCACCTATCTGCTTTTTCTCTTGGCAATCTTCACTCTGGCTAAAACTTGGATCTTCCACTCATAAGGTAACCCTGGGTCATTTTGGGTAAAGTGCGGCGCGTGAAACTCTCCTACGAAACTTCGGGCAGCGGTACACCGTTGCTTCTCATTCATGGAATGGGTTCGGCTTCAACGGCTTGGAAATTAATTAGGCCAGCGTTGCAAGATAAATTTCAGGTCACCGCCATCGATCTTCCCGGGCATGGCAAATCAGATTTAGATCCGCATCAAGCGATGGATCCCTATTCACTCGCCTTGCTTATGACCAAGCAGATGGATGAATTGGGAATTGAGAAAGCGCACATCGCCGGGAACTCGCTGGGTGGTTGGATTGCATTGGAAATGGCGGCCGCTTTTCCAGATCGCGTATTAAGCGTTACTGGCTTAGCGCCGGCGGGCTTGTGGTTGGTACCCACCACCCAACGAACGCTTCTTGGGGCATCCTCGAGAATTATGGCGCAGTACAGTTATAAATTTGCAGATCAGATAGTGAAACAGGAGTGGGCGCGCAAAATCGGTTTTGCGGAAGTCAGTCCACGATGGCGCGAATTTTCAAACGATGTCATGGTCGATGCTGTTGTCGCATATGGTGGTTCGAATGGATATTTCCCAGCGTGGGATGGCATGCTCACGCGTCGCTTCGATAAATCAATAAGCGAGACGATCCCAGTAACAATTCTCTTTGGCGACAGTGATAACACCTTGCCGGCTCAGACATCGCAGGAACGCACCTTGGCTCCGGCGCATGCGCGGTGGATTACCTTGTCGCAATCTGGACATGCACCAATGTGGGATAGCCCGCTTGATTGTGTAGCCGAGATAATTCATACCGCCTCCTTAGTCCAATGATTACCGTTGTTTACTTCTGGCGTATCCCGGCTAAACGCGCGCCGCAAGCGATCTGGCATATGGCGGTCGATCGACTCTCGCTTAAGAGAGATAACAATGTTGGGTTTTTTAAATTAATTGGAACCGGTACTGGAGAAACATTTACACCGCGCGATGCCGATCCAACCCTCTGGGGATTGATCGTCACTATGGACGAAGAGAACGTCGCTGCATTTGATGCCGGAACTGTCGTAACTGCTTGGAGAAAGTTCGCGCTTTCAGAGAGCCGGTATCTCGCCTCCCCCATCTCGTCACACGGTAAGTGGGCGGGGCTCCAACCCTTTGAGGTGGACTTCGAATTGGGAAAGACCTGGACCGGTCAGGTTTTGGCAATCACTCGTGCCAAGATTCGATGGAGCAAAAACCTGCGCTTTTGGCGCGCAGTGCCACCAGTGATTGAAAGTTTGCGCAGCGGTGTTGGGGTCGAAGTTGCTTTTGGCATTGGTGAAGCCCCGCTTGGACTGCAGGGAACTCTCTCCATATGGAGCGATGGCGCTGCTCTGCAAGCCTTTGCTTATAAGGGGGCAGCTCATTCTGCTGTAATTCGCGAAACTGCCGCGCAGGGTTGGTATTCCGAAGAGCTCTTCGCGCGCTTCGCGCTCCGTGAGGTTCGTGGCTCTGTTACTAGCACCAAGTAGGGCAGAATAAAGGCGTGACCATCCGCAACTATCGCCCGCGCCAACAGGCACGTAGGTCAACGTCGCGGACACAAATGGTCGGGCTCTACCTAGGAGTTCTTGCAGTTATCGGATTACAAATTGCATATCCGCTCGTTCACGGTTCCGTGTTGCGCGACGTAACGCTCGCCACGGTATTTGTCGGTGCTGCAACGATGGTCTTTCATTCATACCTTTTCTATGGCCCACTCTTCGCAA
>JBAXVT010000050.1:0-10805 GCA_037128715.1 Actinomycetes bacterium | reverse complement strand
ATGAATACGATGTGGAAGGCCTGCACATAGCTGTGCAAGATGGTTGACTGTAATTCTGGAGTGAATTTCGCCATCACACCGGGATTATTTCTTAGCTGTGAAAGTGCCTGCGGGGTAGCGCCAACAAGCGCGGCGGGATTTTTGGCGGTCAGTGATGAGACACCACTAGTGATGTAACCCGTCAACTTACTTGCATAGATCGATCCGAAAATTGCGACGCCGAGAGTTCCACCGATTGAACGCCAGAAGGTGTTCAAACTGGTTCCAACGCCCATATCTCTCACATCAAGTGAGTTCTGCAGGGCTATAACGATGTTCTGCATCGAGAATCCGAGTCCGGCTCCAAGTAGGAGTTCGAAGACCGCAATCTGCCAGTAGGCAGTTGTCTCGCTGAGGATCACTAATCCGGAGAGGGCGACGGTCATGAGAACCATTCCAACTACGGGGAACATCTTGTATTTGCCGTGCTTCGAGATCCATTTTCCAGAGCCGATGGAGGCAGAGATGATTCCCAGCATCAGCGGCAGTAGCTTCAAGCCTGACAAGGTTGCCGAATTGTGTTTAACCAATTGGAAGTAGAGCGGCAACATAACGATCGCTCCGAACATCGCGGCACCCACCAGGAATCCCAAGAGAGAGGTGATGTTGAATGTGTGGTTCTTAAAGAGACGCAAAGGAAGGATAGGTTCTGCAGCCTTTGCTTGGTTAACAAGGAAGAGTGCGAATAACACTAATCCGCTACCGATCCAAAGCAAGGTCTTAGCCTTGAGCCAACCAACTTCTGGAGCATAAACTGAAATACCGAGCAGGACAGCCGAAACGGCCAAGACCAAGATAAATGCGCCAAAGTAATCGATCTTATGTTCCTTGTGAATTTTAGGAATATGCAAAACGGCAGATGTGATAATTAAGGCGATGATTCCAAGTGGAAGGTTGATGTAGAAAATCCAACGCCAACCGGTAACTCCAAGAACCTTGTTATGGTCAGAGAAGAATCCGCCGAGGAGTGGACCAGCCACAGTTGCCAAGCCCCAGACTGCTCCGAAGTAACCTTGGTAGCGACCGCGTTCACGAGGAGAAACAACATCTCCGATGATGACGAAGGTGAGTGACATAAGGCCACCGGCACCGAGACCTTGTAGGGCACGGAAAGCGATGAGTTGGGTCATGGTGTGTGCAGCACCGGCTGCAAAGGAACCTATTAAGAATGTAACGATTGCGAATTGGAAGACCTGACGGCGACCGTAGAGGTCGGAGATCTTTCCGTAAAGTGGAGTGGAAGCCGTCGATGTTAACAAGTAAGCGGTGACTACCCAGGTGTAATGGTTGAGTCCACCGAGATCGACGGTGATAGTTTTGAGAGCAGTAGATACGATCGACTGATCGAGCGCTGCCAGGAGCAGACCCGTCATCAAACCAAACATGACGGTCATTATCTGCTTGTGAGTCATTGGTGCATGTTCTTTATTTTTTTCAGACATGTAATCCCTTATCAATTAATTATCATTTATTGAGGTCTATTGAGTTCATTGAACTTTCAACCATATCTTAGTCTTGCGAAAGATCTCCCGCTTGCTACGCTTTGCAAATGAAGAGCGTGATCGCAGAAAATTTAGTGAAAACTTATCGAAAAGGGGCGGTACGAGCCCTCGATGACCTCAGCCTAGATGTGGAAGAAGGCACCGTTTTAGGCGTGCTAGGCCCCAATGGAGCGGGTAAAACCACCGTGGTACGTGTCCTTTCCACCTTGCTAGTGCCCGATTCTGGCCACGCCACAGTGGGTGGAATCGATGTCGTGAAGAACCCCAAGGCGGTTCGCCAGATTATTGGTCTATCGGGGCAATATGCCGCGGTTGATGAAACGTTGACCGGCTGGGATAACTTGGTCATGTTCGGCCAGCTCTATCACCTGAGCGCGGCGCAGGCTCGAGTGCGAGCCACTGAACTTTTGGCGCAGTTCTCCCTTACCGACGCTGCCCGGCGTCCTATAAAAACCTTCTCCGGCGGAATGCGCCGACGTTTGGATCTCGCGGCATCTCTCATCATTCGTCCTAAGGTGTTATTTCTTGATGAACCAACTACCGGACTTGATCCTCGGGGCCGCATGGAGATGTGGGGAGTCATCGAAGATTTAGTTCGCGAGGGGGTAACTCTTCTCTTAACCACGCAATACTTGGAAGAGGCCGACCAATTGGCTGATGACATAGTTGTGATTGATCGCGGGCGAGTTATTGCACGCGGCACATCGGACCATCTCAAAGATCAAGTCGGTGGTGAAAGAATTGAGATCGTCGTTGCTGAAACCAATATCGATAAGGCAAAAGAGATTATCGAAAAGGTGACTCATGGCCATGCAACCGTTGATCACGGATTGCGCCGGATATCCGTGCCGGTACTCGATGGCACCCAATCATTGATCGCGGTAATCCGCGAGTTCGATGGCGCCGGAATTCACGCGCTCGACCTCGCACTGAAGCGCCCATCGCTCGATGATGTTTTCTTATCACTCACTGGACATATCGCCGAAGAAGTTGTTGCTGATGAGCCCGGAAAGAAGAAGAGAGGAGCCCGCAAATGAATGGAATTAAAGATGCTCTTGTTATTACCAAGCGCCAACTCTTACAACTGACCAGGGTTCCCGAAGTCCTTATCTTTAACACCATCCAACCGGTGATGTTTGTACTGCTCTTTCGCTATGTATTTGGTGGCTTAGGAGTCGGTATCAAGGGGGGATATGTACAGCTTTTGATGCCAGGAATCTTTGTGCAGACCGTTACTTTCACTCTGGCGGCGACCGCACAAGGTTTGGCGCAAGATATGGAAAAGGGCTTGATCGACCGCTTTAGATCACTGCCGATCGCTCGTTCTGCACTCGTAGTAGGTCGAACACTGGGCGATGGTCTGCTCAACATCGTGGTGCTCGTTGTCATGGGACTGGCTGGATATCTCGTGGGGTGGCGCCCCACATCAGGTCCGCTCCATATATTCCTCGGCTTCCTGATGCTTCTCTTCTTTGGTTACGCACTTTCCTGGGCCGGAGTATTCGCGGGGCTGATGTCAAAGGATGCGCGAGTGGTTGCCAACGTCTCCTTTCTATTTACCTTCCCACTGACCTTCCTCTCCAATGCCTTCGCCTCAACAACTTCGATGCCAAAAGCGCTGCAGTACTTTGCGGAGTGGAATCCGGTCTCAACGATGGTGGCAGCCGCGCGTCAGCTCTTTGGTTTTCACAACACCTTCGGCGCTACGGCTAATTCATTTCCCAGCCAACATCCCATCGTGGCTTCGCTGGTATACATGGTCGTCATCATGGCGATATTTATTCCGCTGAGTGTCAGGCGTTATAAGAGCGCAAATAGCCGATAAAAAGGCTTAATTAAGCGTAAGGGCTAGCTTCCAGGATAGTGACGACGAAGATCTTCTTGCTGGGGGTCTCGTAGTTGACCTGTTCGCCGATCTTGGCGCCCAGGATTGCGGATCCAAGTGGGGACTTTTCAGAGTAAACCTCGATATCGCCGGTGGCGATCTCGCGCGATCCCAAGAGGAATGTCATTTCATCGCCGGCCATATCAATCTTGACGACCATGCCCAGCCCGACGACTCCTGATTCACTCTCTGGAGGCGTACCAATGTGGGCATTTTCGAGCATATGTTTTAGCTGGCGAATGCGACCGACAATCTTTCCTTGCTCTTCGCGGGCGGCGTGGTATCCACCGTTCTCTTTAAGATCACCCTCAGCCCGAGCGGCTTCAATCTTCTTGACGATATCGGCAAAACGCGGACCTTCCAGGTCGGCGAGCTCGGCGCGCAGGCGCTCGGCAGCATCGAGAGTGAGCCAGGTCTGGTTGGTCATAAGAGGGTGAGTTTAACGCGGGCTAAGAACAATGTTCAATCGAGGCCGAGACTGCTGCTATCCGCGTAGGTATGACTACTTTTCGCGTGTAATTATGCTTACCTGCAGGAATGGTGTCGGTTATTTGCCCCACGATATTTGCTTGGTAATCACTGGCGGTCAGGATGCATTCGTGGGAGCGGGTAGAAGTCCGCACCTTTATGAAATAGCGCAGCGACACCTCCTGCGGGTTGGCGACCGAGAAGGAGATTAAGTCGGTGGAAACCTCGGGCTTGGAGAAGTGATTGGCGGTCCAGATTAACCAGCCGCCGCCGATGAGCAGAGAGATGATGGCAGGCAAGAGCCAGCGCCGCTGCGCTCGCTGGGAGTTGCCATAACGCTGTTGGAGATAGTCATCACTTGCGGCCTCGTCCATACAGGTAAGCATAGGTCAGATAATCGTAGGATAATCAGGGGCATGAATGACAACACAGACATCAACACCGGGCTCTCCGCCTCGCTCGTCATGATCGTTCTCACTGTGGCCTTTGTGATTCTCATAGTGAGTTTCTATCGTCGTTATAAGCGCGCCGCGCAGCGGAATGATGAACAAGAGTAAATCCCTCAGAGTTACTTCGACTTTCTTAGCGGTGCTGCTCGGCACCGGGGTCTTCTTCGAACTGGGATTCTGGCAATTGCATCGCGCCCAAGCGACTTCTTTGTTAGGCAAAGTTGTTCCCAGCACGGTCCCTGTTCCACTCACCTCGGTGGATGTCGCGGGCAAGAACATTTATACAGCCGCAGTAAATCGCATCGTCACATTTCAAGGGCGCTATGTGGCGAACTATGTTGCACCAACTCAATCGGTCGAAGGTCAGGGCTACAAAGATCTTTCAGTTGGGCTCTTCTTAATTTCAAAAAATCGCGCGATCTTGGTGGTTCGTGGGCTGAACGATGGTTCGATTAAAGCCACTGATCAAACGCTCTCAATTGCGGGTCGGCTGTATCCACGCCAACACGAAGATCACGGTTACAACTCCGCGAAATCCCTAGGTCGCCTCGATCCAGCGCTTATTGCAGGTACTGGCGGTTACAGCCTTTTTGATGGGTATGTAATTGCTATAAAAGAGGTCGATTCAAGTGGCCAGATCGTGCTTGGTGCGCGCGTGCCTGCCCCAGTTCTACAACAGTCCATATCTGGCTTTTATTGGCAGCACATCTCGTATGTAGTCATCTGGTGGTTTATGGCCCTCCTCGTGATGGCCGCTCCATTTATTTCAAGGCGGAGCTCCAAACTCCATGAAATCGCGGATAAGGTGGGGGTATGAAAAAGGGTCTAGAAGGAGCACTGCAGCGCTATCGCATCATGGCTGTTTGGTCGGGCTGCATGTCTTTGCTTTTATGGTTCATTGAAGTGCCCGAAAATCACATACTTCACCACTATTCCGGCTCTCAAGTGAAGTGGGCCTGGATCGCCGTTGTGCACGGCTTCACCTACCCAATTTATGTAATTGCTGCTTTCAATTACTCCCTTAAATCTCGCAAGAGTTTCGCTGGAACCGTCGCTTTTATCTTGGCAGGAACCTTGCCAGTCGCCTCGTTCATCGCAGAGCGCAAAGCGATGAGTGATTTTAAAAAGAGATGACTAACCTAATAAAGCGCGCCATTAAGGCGATGCTTTATCCGATCTACGAACGCCGCTTATTACGTCAACTTGATTTCACGCAGACGCCGCGCCACGTCGGAGTTATTTTGGATGGCAATCGCCGCTGGGCGAAATCAAATTTTGGAGCAAATCCGGAAGAGGGCCATCGCGCTGGAGCTAATAAAATCATCGAACTTCTCACCTGGTGCGAAGAGGCCGACGTTTCAATCATCACCTTGTGGTTGCTCTCAACCGATAATTTGAATCGCGATCCAGAAGAGTTGGAATCGCTCCTCAAGATTATTGCGACCGCGGTGGATCACCTCGATGAATTAGGGCGTTGGGAGATCAAACCGCTGGGTGCCCTCGAATTATTGCCAGAGTGGTTACATTTGAAGTTAAAGGATGTCGAAGCGCGTAGCAAAGGTCGGACCAAGACTGTCGTTAATGTCGCCATCGGCTACGGCGGACGTCATGAAATTGTTGACGCCGTGCGAGAGTTCATGAAGGATGGAATTAGAGAAGGCAAGAGCGCCAATGAAATTGCCGACGCCCTCTCTATTGATGAAGTCAGCAAGCACCTCTACACCGCCGGCACTCCTGATCCTGAGTTGGTTATCAGAACATCAGGGGAGCAGCGGCTATCGGGCTTTCTGCTCTGGCAATCGGCGCACTCTGAGTTCTATTTCTGCGAGGCCTATTGGCCCGACTTTAGAAGGGTTGATTTCCTCCGTGCCCTTCGTGCCTATGCCCAACGTCACCGCCGATTCGGCCGGTAATAGGAGCTCGGCGAAAGCGCCGTAATTTCATCTTTTGTTACCGCGTGTCGCTGACCCCCGAGGGCTGGCGAGTTTTACTTTATGTGGCATAAGTTCTATTTGTCTTGAGGGCAGATAGAAGCCGTCCTAGAACTCTTACATGCAGGGAAAGCGCAGGCACCTCTTGGCAAAGAGCCAAAATAAAGGGCGCAAGACGTATGTTTTGGACACCAGTGTTCTGCTGGCAGACCCCGCCGCGCTCGCGCGCTTCGCTGAGCACGAGGTGATAATCCCGATAGTTGTCATCGGTGAACTCGAAACCAAGCGTGACCACCCCGAATTGGGCTACTTCGCTCGGGCCGCCCTGCGCGCCCTGGATGACCTGCGAATAAGCCATGGCCGACTCGACCAATCGATCACGATCAATGAACTGGGCGGAACGATCAAGGTCGAACTCAACCATTCAGATCCCACCTCCCTGCCCACCGGCTTCTTACGCGATGGATCCAACGACTCTCGAATCTTGGCGATAGCCCGAAACTTGATGGCAGAGAGCCGCGAGGTTGTCCTCGTGACGAAGGATCTACCACTGCGCGTCAAGGCCTCCTCGGTTGGTGTGGAGTCTGAGGAGTACCGCCATGAATTGGCCTCGAGTTCTGGCTGGACCGGAATGGTCGAAGCGAGCGTCGGGGGTTCGGTAATCGATGCCCTCTATGAAAATGAACGCACTTCACATGAGTTGGCGCAAGAGCACCCTTGCCATACCGGAATTGTTTTGCACTCCGAAAAGGGAAGTGCACTCGCTCGGGTGACTCCGGATAAGAAGTTGCAATTGGTGCGCGGAGATCGCTCCGCCTTTGGATTGCATGGTCGCTCTGCAGAACAGCGGATAGCACTTGATCTACTTCTCGACAACGAAATTGGAATTGTCTCTCTCGGGGGCCGGGCAGGAACTGGAAAGTCGGCGCTCGCTCTCTGCGCTGGACTCGATGCAGTTCTGGAAAGACGCCACCATAAAAAAGTTGTGATCTTCCGTCCGCTCTATGCCGTCGGCGGACAAGAGTTGGGGTACCTCCCGGGTAGCGAGGGCGAGAAGATGTCGCCTTGGGCCCAGGCGGTCTTCGATACTTTGGGAGCTTTGGTGAGCCAGACCGTCATTGATGAAATTGTTGACCGCGGACTCATCGAAGTTTTACCCCTCACCCACATCAGAGGTCGCTCACTGCATGACTCCTTCGTCATCGTTGACGAGGCGCAGTCACTCGAACGCGGAGTTTTGCTAACAGTCCTCTCCAGAATCGGCCAAGGCTCTCGGGTAATCCTCACCCACGACATCGCCCAACGCGACAACCTGCGGGTAGGGCGCCATGACGGCGTCGTCGCGGTCGTGGAGTCGCTGAAGGGACATCCGCTCTTCGCCCATGTCACTCTGACCCGCTCCGAGCGCTCGCCGATCGCCGCTCTGGTCACCGAGATGCTGGAAGAGCCAATTAACTTCCTTGCCTAATCCCCTTCCAGTCACCCCAAATTCACCCCCAGTGGACATTTAGGACATAAGGGGTTCTATACGGGCTGACCTGCACTTTTAGAAAGCCGATTTTTTGTGAGTTTAAAGTTTTTCCCCACCTATGCGGGTTTAGATTTGCCTCGGCCCTTGACCTCTGTAACTCTCTAGCCTTGTTGGGAGCTAAATAGCCCCCGCAGAGCAGAGAGCAAAGGAGGTAGAGCCGTGATTAAGTCACTCAGAAAACCGATCGTCGTTATGACCGCTGCCTTTGCCATCACCATGCTCGCCTCGGTCAACACCACATTTGCAGAGGTCAACTTTGCCGAGACGGTAATAATTCCAGATGCCCCAGTGGCCACCTCGATCATGGTCGATCCAACGATCTCGCTAAGCCAGAACTTTGGGGCTATCAACCTAGGCGCCGGAAGTTCGGTCGATGCCGGCGAGATGGCGCTGGTCTCCTTGGCAGCCCGTCAGGTCCAACTGGCCAAAACCCCCGAGGGCGCCAAAATTGTGGCGGCTCAATTGGTGGCGACAACCTATAAGTGGAGCGCGAAGCAGATGTCATGCCTCACCACGCTCTGGAATGGCGAGAGCCATTGGAACTTCAAGGCCCACAACTACTCCAGTGGAGCGACTGGAATTGCCCAGGCGCTGCCTGCGAGCAAGATGAATATCATTGCTACCGACTGGCGGACCAATCCGGTCACCCAGCTCAAATGGGGTCTGCGCTACATCAAGATTCGCTATGGAACTCCCTGTAAGGCTTTGGCTAAAACACGCTGGAGCGGTTACTACTAACCCCCACTCTTCGGCGCAATTTCCTTGTCAGCCTAGAACCTTGTAACCTTAGCCCGCTGGTTCACGGGATTTCCGACCCAGTAAGCCCAATCCTTTCCTAAGAGGTAATTCAGATGAAGTCAGAGATCCACCCAAATTACATTGAGACGACCGTTACCTGTGGTTGCGGCCAGGTCTTCACGACCCGATCAACGAAGAGCTCAGGCTCTATCTACGTTGAAGTCTGTTCTGCTTGCCATCCCTTCTACACCGGAAAGCAACGCATCCTCGATACTGGCGGCCGCGTAGCTGCCTTCGAAAAGCGTTTCGGCAAGGCAACAGAGGCAACAGAAACTAAATAGCTTTTTTCCAGAGACCGCAGCTCACCCTAACTTGGGTGGGCGCGGTCTTTTTATTTTATCCGACGCTACTTTCTTAGAGGGGAGTTCTGATGAGCCAGCCACATGACAAATTTGGCAATGTCCATGAACTTCTCGATGAATATGTCGAACTCGAGAAAGAGCTCGCCGATCCATCCATTCACAGCGATCAGGGGAAGGCGCGCCGCCTCGGCAAGCGTTATGCCGAACTTGGTCCAGTTATTGCTGGATACCGGGCTTGGAAGAACGCCACCGATGATCTAGCCGCGGGGCGCGAGATGGCCGCCGAGGATCCAGATTTCGCCGCCGAGATTCCAGCCCTAGAAAGTGCGCTAGCGCAGACCGAAACCCAATTTGAAGAGTTGTTGCTTCCGCGCGACCCTAATGACGATCGTGACGTCATCATGGAAATTAAAGCTGGAGTTGGTGGAGATGAGTCCGCCCTCTTTGCGGGAGATCTTCTGCGGATGTACCAACGTTATGCCGAACGCCAGGGATGGAAGACCGAGATCATCGATACGACTGACTCCGAAATGGGTGGTTATAAAGATGTATCGATGGCGATTAAATCTAGAGGCGTGGGCGAACCCGGGAAAACCCCTTACGCCAAATTGAAATTCGAAGGCGGAGTGCACCGTGTGCAACGCGTTCCAGAGACCGAATCCCAAGGTCGAATCCACACCTCAGCAGCGGGAGTCTTGATCCTCGCTGAGGCCGATGAGGTCGACGTTGAAATTCGCCAGCAGGATCTGCGGATCGACGTCTTTCGCTCTTCGGGCCCGGGTGGACAATCAGTGAATACCACTGACTCTGCCGTTCGAATTACTCATATTCCGACCGGAATTGTTGTGTCATGCCAGAACGAAAAGTCACAGTTACAAAACAAGGAGTCTGCGCTGCGTATCTTGCGCGCTCGCATGTTGGCCGCCGCCCAAGAGGAGGCCGATCGGATCGCATCCGTAGCCCGTAACTCCCAGGTTCGTTCGGTAGACCGCAGCGAGAGAATCCGTACCTACAATTTTCCGGAGAATCGCTTGAGCGATCACCGCGTCAATTTCAAGGCCAATAATTTGGATGCGGTATTAAATGGAGAACTCGACGATGTCATTGCGGCGCTGCTCGAAGCCGACAAGGCCACCAAGCTCGCCTCCGGGGATCATTAATTTCCCATGGCAAGAGATTTACTCCGTCAAACGAGAGATTACTTTAAGGCGCAAGGAATCCCCGAGATCGATGCTTCGATCCTCTTAGAACACTTGTTGAAATGCACCCGTAGCGAAGTCCAACTCAAAGTGCTGCGTATGAGCGATGACGAAGTCAACGAACTCGACAGAGATTTACGCCGCCTAGTTCTGCGCCGGCAGAATGGCGAACCGGTGCAGTACATCACGGGCACCGCGCCATTTAGATATTTGGAGTATCAGGTAGGTCCCGGCGTTTTAATTCCAAGGCCCGAAACCGAGTCACTTGTATCTATCGTTCTCGCCCAACTTAAAGAGAGCCCAAGCGCGCAAAAGTTAAGTGCCATAGATCTTGGTTCTGGCAGTGGATGTATCGCAATATCTCTCGCAGCTGAAGCTGCCGATCTAGGCGTAACTGCGGTAGAGAATTCGGCTGAGGCACTTCCTTGGCTTCATAAAAATGTAGAAACTCTGGCCCCTCAAGTTCGTATCATCGAAGTTAGCGTTGTGAGCGCCTGCCAGGGGGAGTTGTTCGATTTGGTAGTTGCCAATCCACCTTATGTCCCAGACCAGCAAGCGCTGCCCGCGGAAGTTCGCAAAGAGCCGGCGGTCGCCTTATTTGGGGGCGATGCCCAGGGGATGGCTATCCCTGCACTCTTCATCGCAGCCGCCACGCGACTTCTTAAGCCCGGTGGGTTTTTTGCGATGGAGCATGACCAGAC
>JBAXVT010000005.1:0-45095 GCA_037128715.1 Actinomycetes bacterium | reverse complement strand
CCCCTCGCCTGCAGGTCACGATAAAGGGCGGCAATGGTCTCGGTGAGGCGCTCCTGCTCGGCTCCGAGCGCAGCGGCCATTCTTGGGTTGTGCATCACCTTTGAGATCGCGGTGAGGCGCTCAATGCGAGCATCTGCTAGTTCAGGGGCTTGGAAGCTCTTGGATACCTCAGGGAGGCGATGAACCAACTGATCCCGAGTAGAGACAGAGGTAAACAACTCGGTTAAAACCTCGATAGAGGAATTTACATAACTGGAAAAGCGACGGACTTGAGCGAGCTCAAGGAGTTCGGCAAAATCTTGAAAGTGGTGATACAGGGAACCGCGCGATATACCGGAGATCTCTAAGACTCTCTCGCTGGTGATCTCATCCAAAGTTAAAGTGTTGAGTAGCGTTACAACTGTTTTGATTAACTCATCTTTAGTTGGATGAATACCAATTCTTGCCTCACGTGCTTGCGCAGTTGCTGTAACCATTTTTATAATCCTTATCTTGGTTGACGAAACATTTAGTAGCAAGAAAATTTAAGCAGGACCGCTTAAGTTGCCGAATGTAATGTCTAACTAACTTCAATACAAGGTATCTAGAGCGAATGTTGGATTATTAGTTGCAAAGTCATTTAGATAGTGCACTTTAAGTGGTTATATTCTTTTGAAACTCACGCTTGGTTCTCTTTATGTGAGCCATCGCAGAAAGGCTTCTCTTTTGATCTGCCACAGCCGCAGAGTTTGAAATCAGTTTTGCTCTCAATAATGTTGCCATCGCCATCAACAAAATCTGCGGTTCCGGTAAAACGAAGTGACCCACTAATCGGATTTCTAAATATTTTAGGATTGTCGCTCATGTATAAATTGAACTCCCGAAATTAATCTAAATAATCGCGAAGAACTTGTGAACGTGATGGATGGCGCAACTTTGACATCGTCTTGGATTCGATCTGACGAATGCGCTCGCGTGTTACGCCGTAGACCTTTCCAATTTCATCAAGTGTCTTAGGTTGTCCATCTGTTAATCCAAAGCGCATTGCAACCACGCCGGCTTCACGTTCAGATAAGGTATCGAGAACTGCGTGCAGTTGCTCTTGCAAAAGAGTAAAGGAGACCGCGTCGGCAGGAACGATAGCTTCAGAATCTTCGATGAGATCACCGAACTCTGAATCTCCCTCTTCGCCAAGTGGCGTGTGCAACGAAATAGGTTCGCGCCCATACTTCTGAACTTCTACGACCTTTTCAGGGGTCATATCGAGCTCTTTGGCGAGCTCTTCAGGGGTCGGTTCGCGACCGAGATCCTGCAACATCTGGCGTTGTACGCGGGCCAATTTATTAATTACTTCGACCATATGTACTGGAATACGAATTGTGCGCGCTTGGTCGGCCATAGCACGAGTAATAGCTTGGCGAAT
Organism: Actinomycetes bacterium; assembly: GCA_037128715.1. Lineage (GTDB taxonomy): Bacteria > Actinomycetota > Actinomycetes > Nanopelagicales > Nanopelagicaceae > PALSA-747. The sequence goes on along the minus strand of JBAXVT010000005.1, from coordinate 43,693 downwards.
CCACCACGTCGCATATGTCGAGAACTTATAACCCTTGGTGTAATCAAACTTTTCTACAGCGCGGATAAGTCCCAAATTTCCCTCTTGAATAAGATCCAAGAAGAGCATGCCGCGGCCGGTGTAACGCTTTGCCAAAGAAACAACGAGGCGCAAGTTAGCTTCTAGCAAATGGTTTTTAGCGCGACGACCTTGCAGCACGAGCTGTTCGTACTCGCGCTTGAGTTTCTTATCCAACTTCTTATCGTGGGCCAACTTCTCTTCTGCAAAGAGCCCTGCTTCAACTTGGAGCGAAAGCTCTACTTCCATCTCGGCATTGAGCAGAGGAACGCGCCCAATTAACTTTAGGTAATCCTTCACCGGATCAGCGGTGGCACCTGCAGTTAATACTGTTTGCGCCGGCGCATCATCTTCTTCAGAGTCTTTGATAGTGAAGGCATTCTCTTCATTTTGAGATTCTTCAGCGACATTGACGACGCGAATCTCTGCCTTCTCTTCCTCTTCAGCCACGATCTCTTTAACTTCTTCAACAAGAGTTTCTAAATCTTCTAATTCAATCACTTCGAGTTCTACCTCTTCACCGTCAATCTTGGTGATAACCGGAGCTGCAGCTTTACTAGCGCCCGCTTTGGGAGGATTCTTGAGGGCTTCTTCTGCAGCGCGGCGCGCCTCAAGTTCTGCCTTGGTTGGAAAACGATGGGCCGCCTTGCGCTCTGCCTTCTGGCGATCTTCCTCCTCGCGCTGCAATTTAAGCGCGGCTAACTCTGCCTTGGTTGGGAAACGATGTGGAGCGACGGCTGCCTTTTTCGCAACGACTTTCTTTGCAGGGGCCTTCTTCGCAACGGCTTTCTTCGCTACAACTTTCTGGGTTACGGCCTTTTTTGCTACCGCTTTTTTAGCGGGCGCTGCTTTCTTGGCCACTACCTTTTTTACGGCGCTCTTCTTAGCTGCACTGCTACTTGCTTGGTCGCCTTTTTTGGGCGCACGAATTACAGCCACGGAGCATCCTTTGGTTTACCTGGCCTAACTTTACTGACCAGTGGAATCGATAGCCATATTATAATTTGTCCACAGCCCTAAATGCACATCCAAGCGCCGAATTTAGGGGTCGATTTAACCTTTGAGCGCCTTTCGCAAGAGATCTCCCATAGATTCGACTTCAATCAGGAAGCCATCGTGGCCAAAGGGCGAGGAAATCATCTCCAAAGGGCGAGCCGAGGGCGTCAATTCAACGATCTCTTCCTGCAGGCGGAGCGGAAAGAGGCGATCGGTATCGATCGAAATCACCGAAACTGGCACGGAGATAGCGCTGAGCGCCGCCGCAACTCCCCCGCGCCCGCGGCCCACGTCGTGGGAATTCATTGCTTCGGTCAAAACGATGTAGGTGTTGGCATCAAATCTCTTGGCCAGTTTCTGGGCCTGGTGATCCAAGTAAGACTCGACGGCGTAGCGCCCCGTCTCATCGCCCTGCAATTCCCGCCCGAAGCGCACATCCATCTCTGATTCAGTCCGATAGGTCAGGTGGGCTATACGACGGGCAATGCCCATTCCCTCAATGGGTCCGATTTCCTGCTCGTAGTAGTCGCCATCGTTGAAGTATGGATCGCTCTTGATGGCGCGAATCTGAATAGAGGCCCCACCGATTTGATCACCGGTGGCAACAGCTGAAGATCCGATGGTGCAGATTGCCTCCACACGATCAGGATGGTCGATGGCCCACTCCAGCGAGCGCATGCCACCCAGCGAGGGGCCGACAGCGAGCGCATAACGCTTGATGCCGAGGAGGTCAGTCACTAGCAATTCAGCGGCGACCATATCGCGAATAGTCAGAACAGGAAAACGAGAGCCCCAGCGCTTTCCATCTGGAGCGATCGAGGAAGGACCAGTACTTCCTTGACATCCACCGATCACATTGGGACAGATGATGAAATATTTATCGGAATCCAACGGTAGACCGGGGCCAACTATTGAGGGCCACCAGCCAGGTACATCGGCCCATCCGGTGAGCGCATGGTTCACCAATATGGCGTTCGTGCGCTCCGCATTTAACTGCCCCCAGGTTTGGTAGGCGATGGTGATATCGGGAAGGACCTCACCCGATTCCAGCGTGAGGTCCCCAATCTTTATGAATTGGCGATCGCCCGGATCATGGCCCTCTAGCCAGGCACCCGTTACTGGACAATCACTCTCATTCATTTAATCATTTACTTCGCCGCGGCAAAGCCTCCGTCGAGATCGGCCTTGATGTCAATGATATTTTCCAGACCGACAGAGAGCCGAACCAATCCAGGAGTCACACCCGCGGTGAGCTGCTCTTCAACAGTGAGCTGCGAGTGGGTAGTTGAGGCCGGATGAATAACGAGTGATCTCACATCTCCAATGTTGGCTACATGTGAGTGCAACTGCAAGCCCTCGACAAACTTCTTTCCCGCTTCGATTCCGCCCTTAATTTCAAAGGAGATAACAGCGCCGGTGCCTTTCGGTGCATATTTCTTCGCAAGGTGGTTCCACGGGGAAGAGGCTAATTCAGCGTAATTGACGCTCTCTACCTGGGGATGAGCATCGAGATAAGCGGCCACTGCTCGTGCATTTTCGATGTGGCGTTCGATGCGAAGAGAGAGAGTTTCTAAGCCAATTGCCAATAACCATGCGTTAAAGGGACTCACAGCAGCGCCGGTATCGCGCAACAGGGTTAGTCGAATCTTGAAGATATATGAAAGGTTGGCACCAAAGGCCGAACCGACTCCCAAAGCCTGGGCATAAACCAAGCCATGGTAGGAAGGATCAGGCTCGTTAAAGCCGGGGAACTTCGCCTTTTGTAAGGCATAGTCGAAGTTTCCAGAGTCAACGATTGCGCCGACGATGGAATTACCGTGACCTGATAAGAACTTGGTTGCAGAGTGGATGACAACGTCGGCGCCATGTTCAATCGGACGAATCAGAAAAGGCGTTGCCACCGTGTTATCAACAATTAAAGGGAGGCCATTTTCATGAGCAACCTTTGCCACCGCGGCAATATCCAAAATGTCATTCTTGGGATTGGAGATCGTCTCTCCGAAGAAGGCCTTGGTATTGGGACGAACAGCTGCGCGCCAAGACTCTGGGTCGTCTGGATTATCAACGAATGTTACTTCGATTCCAAACTTGGGCAAGGTGTAGTGGAACAAGTTATAAGTTCCCCCGTAGAGGCTGGGAGAAGAAACAATGTGATCCCCCGCTTGCGCAACATTCAATACGGCATACGTTGTAGCGGCAGAACCAGAAGCAACGAGAAGTGCGGCGACTCCGCCTTCAAGTGCAGCGATCCGCTGCTCGACTGCATCTTGCGTTGGGTTCATAAGGCGGGTATAGATATTTCCCAACTCAGCTAAACCAAAGAGATCCGCAGCATGCTTGGTGTCGCGAAATACATAAGCGGTAGTTTGAAATAGGGGCAGCGCACGTGCGCCTGTCGATGGATCAGGGACCTGGCCGGCGTGAATTTGGCGAGTTTCGAAGCCCGCCTGCTCTGGTGAAAATGACATGAAATTCCTCCTAAGACGCTAGGGGGTGCAGAAATAAAAGGGGTTCACCCCAATTTATATATGACCCACGCTTGCTAATTGCACTGTGCAATTAACCTGGTCTTCACCCGGAGCACCCCACCGTGGTGGAGGGTTGCCGTCCAGTGAGCCGGGGCTAGAAACTGGAACTCGTGACCTGGCCAAATAATAAACAGGAGTTGGTCAGAAGACAAATCGAAGGGTTTTAAGCGGAGGGCGGTTTTTCGCGCCATCCAGATGTAATCGGCAGCCGGCGATCTTTGCCGAAGGCTCGCCGTGAGATCTTGGGTCCAGGCGGATACTGCCGCCTCTTGTATTCAGCTCGATCCACCATCTGAATGACTTTGGTCGCGAGTGCCACATCAAATCCAGCGGAAATTAGCCCTTGCAACCCGCCATCATTCTCTATGTAGATCGTTAATAGCTGATCGAGAACTTCGTAATCGGGAAGTGAGTCGCTGTCTTTCTGGTCTGGTCGCAACTCAGCACTTGGCTCTTTGGTAATCGAGTTGAGGGGAATCGGTTCGTGCTCTCCGCGCGCAACTGCAATCTTGTTGCGCCAACGGGCGATGGCCCAGACCTCGGATTTGAGCAGATCTTTGATGGGGGCATATCCCCCAACAGCATCGCCATAAAGAGTCGAATATCCAACGGCCAATTCAGATTTATTTCCGGTGGCGAGTACGAGATGGCCCTCTTGGTTCGACAATCCCATCAGGGTCGTGCCACGCACGCGGGCTTGCACATTCTCCTCCGCTATCCCAGTCAACCCGAGGCTATTGAGGAAACCATTTACCATCGCTTGGATTTCAATGACTCGATAATTGAGACCGATACGTTTTGCCGAATCCGCGGCATCGCTCAAAGAGTGGTCGGATGAATACTGACTAGGCATCGCAATTCCGAAGACCCGCTTAGCACCGACGGCATCGGCCGCGATTGCGGCGGTGACCGCTGAATCAATACCTCCAGAGAGCCCCAGGATGACGGAGGGAAATCCATTCTTCTTCACATAATCTCTTAAGCCCACGACAAGCGCTTGCCAGATTTCACCCTCAATTTCCAAACGCGGAGCGATGCCATGATTAATTTTTAGATAGCCGCCTACCCGCTCTTCGCTAATGATGAGATCGGGTTTGCTCGACAAAGCTTTTGCGTCAAGATCCACTACCAATAATCCATCATCGAATTGCGGAGCGCGCGCGATCAACTCGCCGGTCGCCGAAACCGCGATGCTATCCCCGTCAAAGACCAGATCATCTTGGCCGCCGGTCATATTTACATAGAGCAGCGGGGCGCCTATCTCGCGAGCGCGACGACGAACCAGCGCAGCCCGCACATCATCTTTATTTCTCTCAAAGGGGCTCCCGTTGGGAACTACAACTAATCCAACAGTTCGTGCCGCGAGTTCCGAGACTGGTCCCTTTTCGCGCCAGATATCTTCACAGATGGCAATTCCCACATCAATCCCATGCACGCGAATTACCAGGGATTTATCCCCGGGAAGAAAATTCCGATATTCATCAAAGACGCCGTAATTGGGAAGATGGTGTTTTATATAGGTGGCTAAAACTTGACCGTGGTAAATCACCGCAACCGCATTTTGTGGGCGGCGCGATGGGCTCTCATCGAGATAGCCCACGATGCTCACGAGATCGCCAAAGTCACCCAATTTGGTGGCGAGGGTGGCCAGCGCCGCTTTAGAGGCGAGGCGAAAGGTGGCGCGGTTGGCGAGATCTTCCACCGGGTATCCGGTCAGTACCATCTCTGGAAGTACCAGGAGATGTGCCCCCGCAGTCGTGGCCTTCTCTGCGTATTCCAAAATTAATTGTGAGTTGAGCCCGAGGGCGCCCACCGTGGGATTTACCTGTGCCAGAGCCACTCGAAGCTGACCTATGACCTGTGGGCTCATGAATAAATCCTACCTGCGGCACTACCAATGCGGGCTTATCGCTAGACTTATTACCAGCCGCGGACCAGAACTGGCAGCGAGCCTTAAGGGGAATTTATGTCTAACGCGCGTACCCGCCGTACCTCAATTGCAGACCTGGCCGCCATGAAAAGCCGCGGTGAAAAATGGTCGATGATTACAAGCTATGAAGAGATGACTGCTGCCATATTTGATGAGGCTGGAATCCCCGTTCTTCTCGTCGGCGATAGCGCCGGAAATAACTTTCTCGGGGAGGAGAACACCATCCCCGTGACTTTAGAAGAGATGATCATGCTCTCGCGAGCAGTTGTAAAGGGTTCTAAGCGCGCCATGGTTGTCGTCGACCTTCCCTTTGGAAGTTATGAGAAATCTCCTAAGCAGGCTCTGGAGAGTTCCACCCGACTCTTCAAAGAGGCGAAGGTTCATGCGGTCAAACTCGAGGGCGGAAAGAAAGTTGTTCCGCAGATTAAGAAGCTCATCGCGGCGGGTATCCCAGTGATGGGACATCTCGGTCTCACTCCGCAATCGGTCTACGCCCTCGGTGGTTTCAAGGTGCAAGGACGGGGCGATGATGCCGCCCGAATTATCAAGGATGCCAAAGCGCTACAGAGCGCCGGAGTCTTCTCCATCGTTCTAGAGATGGTCCCCGCCGAGCTCGCTGCCGAAATCTCCGCTGCCCTGGACATCTCGGTAATCGGAATCGGGGCGGGGCCGAATTGCGATGCTCAGGTAATCGTCTGGACCGATCTTATGGGCTTAACAGAGAACGCCCCGAAGTTTGCTAAGGCTTATAGGAACCTGCGAAGTGAAATCTCAGGCGGAGTTAAAGAGTGGATGGAAGATGTTGCATCGGGCAGATTCCCGGCCGATGAGCAGACCTTTCACTAGGCTCTGCCTATGGCGCGATTTGCAATTGAATTAACCCCGTTGCGCAAGAATAGAAATCTGCGCTATCTCTTTATCTCAGGTCTTATTACTCGCTTTGGCTCTGCCTTAACACTTGTGGCTCTCCCCTTCCAAATAAAGGAGTTGACCAACTCCTACATAGCAGTCGGCGCTATGGGCGCAGTAGAAATAGTTCCTCTCATCATCTTTGCCCTCTGGGGCGGAGTGCTCGCAGATTCGGTGGACCGCAAGAAGATGGTCTGGCGTTGTGAAGCAGGTGCTCTCCTCTGTTCGGCGGCGCTCCTGGGGAACTCTCTTCTCAGCCACCCACACCTCTTAGCGCTTTACATCGTCGCTGCCTGCTTTGCCGCAGTGGATGGTTTGCAAGGGCCAAGTTATACCGCGATGATCCCCAGGCTGGTAGATCATGAAGACCTGCCTGCAGCCATGGCCTTGATGGGGCTGCGCTGGCAATTTAGCGCGCTGATTGGCCCCGCCATTGCCGGTCTTATCATCGCGACCAGTGGAGTCAAAACAGCATTTGGAATCGACATCCTCACATACCTAATCTCGGTCGGATTCATGCTACGAATTTCATCTGTTCCACCCTTGAAGGAGGGCGCTGTTAAATCGGTAAGAGCCATGTTTGGTGGCTTGCAGTACGCCGCGTCTCGTAGAGATTTGGTCGGAACCTACATCATCGATCTCATCGCGATGTTCTTCGCCATGCCAAATGCTCTCTTCCCCTTCTGGGCCGATCAAATCCACTCCCGCTGGGCTCTGGGCTTCTTTTACTCCGTGGGCATTCTCGGCTCAATAGTGGTCACTGCAACAAGTGGATGGACCAAAAACTTTACTAGGCACGGTCGTGCTATCACGATCGCCGCAATTGGTTGGGGCGTGTGCATCGCGCTGGCAGGAGTTTCCAACTCTCTCTGGTTGGTTCTGCTCTTTCTCGGTCTCGCCGGGGCATCTGACCAAGTCAGCGCCCTCTGCCGCAACAATTTGTGGAATCAGACCATCGATGATGAGTATCGCGGGCGCCTGGCCGGACTCGAACAGCTTTCATATACTGTCGGACCACTGGGCGGACAGTTACGCGCCGGTACAACTGCTGCTGCGACCTCACTTCGCACCTCAGTCATCTCTGGCGGGCTTTTATGCATCGGATTGGTCACTTTAGCGGCGGCGAAACTGCCTGAATTTCGCAATTTTGATTTGAAAACCAATACATATGCGATGGAGCAGAGAGCGAAGAAGAACAAAGCGCCAGATATTGATTAAAAATTTCTTTAAAAAAGTCGAAAAGGCATAAAAAACGAAAAAAAGATTGTTGCGACACGCACTCACTTTTATAGCGAAAATAGTGGCTTCTTAGTGCAATTACTGTCACGATTCTCCTTGAACAGGTTCGGTGACGGATCGAACCATTCTGATAGGAGATGTACATGGCTGCAGCTAAGAAAACTGCTCCAAAGCGTCGCAAGAAGGCAGCTGCTAAGGCAGCTCCAGCTCCAAAGCGTCGTAAGAAGGCCGCTGCTAAGAAGGCAGCTCCAGCAAAGAAGGTCGCTCCAAAGCGCCGTAAAAAGGCAGCTGCTAAGCCAGCTGTTAAGAAGGCTGCTCCAAAGCGTCGTAAGAAGGCTGCCGCAAAGCCAGCTGCTAAGAAGGCCGCTGCTAAGCCTCGCAAGAAGGCCGCTGCCAAGAAGGTAGCAAAGCCTGCTGCCAAGAAGGTAGCAAAGCCTCGCAAGAAGGCTGCTGCTAAGAAAGTTGCTGCTAAGCCACGTAAGAAGGCTGCTGCAAAGAAGTAAATCCCCATTGAAAAACCCCGCCACTTTTAGTGGCGGGGTTTTTTATTTCTCAAAGCACTTCTTAGAAATTACTCTCCGCAATTACTTTCAAATTGTTCGCGCATCTTGGTACTGACCCGCTCAAATATACGGGCTAAATCTTCCTGATCCTTGACCGTGAGGTGGTCGATGAAGCGAGAGCGAATACTTGAGACATGATCCGGGGCGGCTTTTACAATCGCCTTCCAGCCCTTCTCGGTCATGATGGCGAATTGACCGCGCTTATCAATAGAACAGACTTCGCGACGGACCCAGCCAGCTTTTTCCATAACCTTCATGCGGTGCGATAGCCGCGACTTAGAGATCATGGCACTTTCGGCGAGTTCGCTCATGCGGATCTGGCGATCGGGGGCTTCGCTGAGATGAACCAGGATTTCATAATCTGACATCGATAACTCGTGGGGCGAGAGGTCACCCTCCATGGCATCCCAAAGACGGCGAGAGGCGACGATATAGGAGCGCCAGGCTTTGAGCTCTTTAGGTGAGAGCCACTTGGGCTCTATCTTCTTGACGGGCATGGCTTAATGTTACTTTGAAAACGATATTGTTGAAAGGTCAATTACTTTCGGGTCGCAAATTCATAATTGCGCCTATTAGGCTTACTCCATGAGCAGAGGCAATGAGCTTTCCAGCGGAATCCTGCACGATCACTTCGATACCCAGGTCTCCCCCAAAGATGACTTCTATCGCTATGTGAATGGCGGGTGGCTGAAGAAATTCGAGATTCCGGCAGACCGCTCCAGTTATGGATCCTTCACGGTCCTTCGCGAAAAGAGCGAGGCGCAAGTCCGCCAGATCATTGAAGACCTCTCGCTGACGACCGCGGTGGCTGGCAGCAACGCCCAAAAAATTGGCGATCTATTTCGCTCGTTTATGGATGAGGATCGCGTGGAGGCACTGGGAATCTCACCTATAGCCGCCGACATTAAACGAACTCTCTCGATCGACACCGCCGGCGACTTACTCGAAGTAATGGGAGCGCTAGAAGCACGTGGCATCGGAGGACTTTTTTATATTGGCGTTGAAGTCGATGCGCACGACAACAACCGCTATGTCGTCTACATGGCGCAAGGCGGAATCAGTTTGCCCGATGAGGCTTATTACCGCGAAGAGGAATACGCCCCTATCCGCGCGGCTTTCCTAATCCATGCCACGAAAATGTTCGAACTAGCCGGTGTTCCGGATGCGGCATCTCACGCCCAGAGAGTCCTCGCTCTAGAAACCAAGATCGCCGCTAACCATTTTGATCAGGTCAAAGATCGCGATATGAATTTGATTCTAAATACTTATAACTTCGTGGGTCTCACCGAACTTACACCGGGGTTCGACTGGGATCTCTGGATGAAATCCGCTCAAGTGCCGCAACGCGTCATGGAAGATCTCATCGTCCAACAACCTTCCCACTTCGCCGGCGTAGCAGAACTGCTCCGTCAATTCGATCGCGACTCCTGGCGGTCCTGGCTCACCTGGCATTTAATCTCTGGATGCGCGGCCTACCTCTCTCAGGCCTTTGTCGAAGAGAACTTTAATTTTTACGGCCGAACCCTCTCTGGCACTCCCGAGCTACGCGAGCGTTGGAAGCGCGGCGTCTCGCTCGTTGAAGGGTCACTCGGAGAAGCGATTGGCCAGGAATACGTTGCTCGCCATTTCCCACCTGCCGCCAAAGAGCGGATGGTCCAACTAGTCGAAAACTTAATCGAGGCTTACCGCAGAGATATCTCAAAGTTGCCATGGATGAGCGATGTAACCAAGGTTAAGGCGCTGGAAAAACTAAATAAGTTCACTCCTAAAATTGGCTACCCCGATAAGTGGCGCGATTATTCCAAGTTAACGATCATCGCCGACGATTTGATCGCCAACCTGGAAGCGGTGACGAAATTCGGGCAAGATTATGAGTTTGCAAAGATCGGCGCCCCCATAGATCGCCAGGAGTGGGGTATGACGCCGCAAACGGTCAATGCCTACTACCACCCGCTCTACAACGAAATCGTCTTCCCAGCGGCAATTCTGCAACCCCCCTTTTTTAATCTCGGGGCGGATGATGCGGTGAACTATGGCGCCATCGGCGCGGTCATTGGCCATGAAATTGGCCATGGTTTCGATGATCAGGGTTCGAAATTTGATGGAGACGGGAACCTCAACAATTGGTGGAGTACCGAGGACCGCAGCAAGTTCGAAGACCGCACCAAGAAACTCATCGACCAGTACGAAGCCCTACATCCAACCGATGCTCCAGAGGTCCACGTGAATGGAGCCCTCACAATCGGCGAGAACATCGGTGATCTGGGTGGGGCTTGTGTTGCTTACGAGGCCTACCAAATCTCCTTAGAAGGCGCTGTAGCGCCCGTTTTGGAGGGTCTGAGCGGTGCGCAACGCTTCTTTATTGGTTATGCGCAGAGTTGGAACGCGAAAACGCGTCCCGAGGAGATCAAACGCCAGATTGCAACCGACCCGCACTCCCCTGGAGAATTTCGCTGCAATCAGATTCTAAAAAATCTCCCAGAATTCTATGAAGCCTTCGATATCACGGAGGGTGACCCACTCTGGTTACCAGAATCAGAGCGCGTCCGAATCTGGTAACTCTGCAACAAGCCTTACTTGGCGGCTAAACGCGCCTCGCGACGTAACTTCTGCTCCGCAGGATCTGGAACCGGTACCGCACCAATCAGGCGCTGGGTATAAGGATCCTTGGGGTGCTTGAGAATCTCGTCTCTAGTACCGACTTCGACCAACTTGCCATTCTGCATGACGGCGATGCGGTGGGAAAGGATGTCGACAACTGCAAGATCATGGCTGATGAAGAGACAAGCAAATTTCAACTGCTCTTGCAACTCCTGCAGCAATTCAAGGAAACGAGCCTGCACCGATACATCGAGTGCGGATGTTGGTTCATCTGCAATCAAAATGTGCGGAGTGAGGGCCAAGGCGCGGGCGATTCCTACGCGTTGACGTTGTCCACCGGAAAGCTCGTGCGGATAACGGTTGCGATAGCTGCGTGGCAGTTCAACGCTGGCCAAGAGATCTTCAACTCTCTTATCTAGCTCTTTATCTTTGGCAATCTTGGCGAGGAAAAGTGGCTCTCCAATACTCTCCCCAATTGGCAAGCGCGGATTGAGCGAACTGGCAGGATCTTGAAAGACGATTCCGGTACTCTGCCGTATTTTGCGCAGATCTTTCTGCGAAGCCCCGCTAATATCTTGCCCAACAACCTCTAGGTGACCCGACTTAATGGGTAGCAAACCGATTGAAGCGCGACCCACTGTCGTCTTACCCGATCCCGATTCTCCGACTAGCCCAACAATTTCACCCGGATAAATCTCGAGTGAAAAATCTTCAACAGCTACGAATGCCGGTATTCGGCCGTGCTTTGGATACTCGATTGTTACATTTGTAAGTTTGAGAACAGGTTGCTTTGCAGCCTGACTTGGCTCCAGCAAACGCATGGACGTACTTCCGAGCATCGGCACCGCAGCGAGCAATTGTTGTGTATATGGATGAGTTGGCCGATTAAAGATCTGATCAGCGGTGCCCTGTTCAACAGTAAGGCCGCTTTGCATAACCATGATGTCATCAGCCATGTCGGCGACAACGCCCATGTCGTGGGTAATCAACAGGATTCCGGAATTTAATCGAGTGCGCAGGCCGCGCATCAAATCCAAAATTTCTGCCTGAACAGTTACATCCAGGGCGGTTGTTGGTTCATCTGCAATAAGAAGAGCAGGATCGCAGGCCAAGGCTTGGGCGATCATTGCTCGCTGGCGCTGGCCACCAGAGAGTTGATGCGGATATTTATCAACCGAACGCTCTGGATCAGGGATTTCCACCAATTTGAGCAACTCTATGGCGCGTTCTTTTGCCTCATTTGGGCCGATATCGAAGTGGTTGCGTAAGGTCTCCATGATCTGAAAACCAATCGTGTAAACCGGGTTCAACGCCGTCATAGGCTCTTGGAAGATGTAAGCGACTTCCTTGCCGCGGTACTTTTGCAGCATTTGAGTGGATGCGCCAAGAACTTCTTGCTCCTTCACCTTGATACTGCCGGTAACGCGGGCATTTGTAGCAAGGAGGCTCATTACAGCCATTGCAACCGTTGATTTCCCTGATCCTGACTCGCCAACTATCGCGAGCGTCTGACCGGCATTGAGCTCAAAATCCACATTTACCGCAGCGGGATACCAGACGCCATCAACCCAGAACTCAACCGTGAGATCTGAAACCTTAAGAACTGGAGTAGACATTATCGAACCGCCTTAACTGAGTCGCAGGCCTTGCGGGAGTGATGTGAAAGGATTGAGGAATGACCAATATTGAAATCTATCGTCCCAGGTCCAACCTGATCTTTGCTGGAATCGGGGTGGTGATGAGCGGATTCTTCATCTGGTCGAGTTTCTACCAAGGTGGCGTCGCAACTGAAACAACCAGCACCCTCGTTGCAATATTCATATTGACCTGCATCTACATCTTCCTTGCGCATCCCAAAATCACTTTCTCCGATGAAGGAATCGTAATTACCAACCCAGTAGATCAGTTCACGATCGGATGGGCCGATGTTCTCCAGTTGGACGCCAAATGGTCGATGTTGGTTGAGACTAGAGAGTTCACCGCGAGCGCCTGGGCTGCTCCAGCTCCAGGTCGACACCGCTCTCGCGATATTCACATTAATGAAGTTAAGGGACTCGGAATTGAAATCGATGGAAGCATAAGACCCGCCGACTCCCCCAAATCCGATAGCGGCGCTGCCACTTACAGAGCCCGCGTTCGTCTCAAGAACTTTCAGAATTCCCCCGGAGCCACCTCGTTGAGGACCAGCAAAGTGCGACATTACAGACCACTGGTAATCGCTGGCGCCTCTTTGATCGCCGCTATCACGGTCAATTTCTTCGGTCATTAACATCATTTCTTCTTCGCCGTCGGATTGCGTTCTGCAGCACGATCTTTATGAGAGATCCTGCGGCGTTGGCGCGGATCAAAGGCATCGCGCAAACCATCTCCGATAAAGTTAATGCAAAGCGCGATAATGATGATAATCAATCCCGGATACCAGAAGAGCCATGGTCTTGTAGTAAACGAATCTTGGTATTGGCTGATCAATAGACCCAGCGATACATCTGGGGCTACAACTCCAAATCCCAAGTAGCTTAAAGCAGCTTCTAGAAGTATCGCACCAGACATCAAGAGCGTTACCGAAACTACGATAATTCCGATTGCATTTGGCAGGATGTGCTTAAAAATAATACGCCGATTGCTGGCGCCGGCCACCCGTGCTGCATCCACAAATTCACGCTCGCGGAGCGTTAGGAACTCTCCCCGCACCAGGCGAGAGAGCCCGCCCCAAATGAAAAAGCCGACGAAGACTGCAAGAAATAGCACTCCCTTATTTCCAAAGTGAAAACCAATCACCGATGCAACAATGATCGTTGGAATAGTAATAATAAAGTCGTTGATGCGCATCAAAATCGCATCGACCCAGCCACGATAAAAGCCGGCTATTGAACCAACCACAGTGCCGATGACACCGGCGACCATTCCAATAACAACTGTCACTTCAATGGAACGTTCAGCCCCCCGCATTACAAGTGCAAAATAATCTCGACCGAGGTCATCCTGCCCGAAGGGGTGATCTCCGAATCCAAAATTCTTTCCTGGAATTATGTCCAAAGTAGGGCAACCTGGAAGAGCTACTGAACACCCATCGGTTCTAAGTGCGGGAATATCTATAATCTTATATTTCCACCAGCCATTAAATCCGAAGCCAAAGATTTTAAATCCGAGCGTACTGAACACAAACAAAATCAAGGAAACAAGCACGATCAGCGACACCATAGCTCCACGATGTCGGATGAAACGTTTGCGAACGATTTGCCCCTGGGTCAGTCCCTCAGTCTCCTTATTGAAGATGTCCCCTTCGGTCTGTTCTTCAATACTCTTTGCCCGGCGAGAGAATATGCTCATTATTTTTTACCTACCACTCTAATACGGGGATCCAATGCGGAATAGAGAAGATCAGCCACTAAGTTGGCAAGGATCACCATGCTCGAAGTAACAAGTTGTACTGCCATCAGTAAATTTAAATCTTGATTATTGAGGGCATTATTGAACTGCGTTCCCATACCTCGCCAACCAAAGACGCGCTCTGTAATAATCGCGCCTCCCAATACGCCTGCAAAATCGACCACAATGATCGTTGTTATAGGGATCAGCGTATTTCTGAAAGCGTGTCGCATGATTACGGTGCGCTCGGAAAGACCTTTCGCCCGCGCTGTTCGAATGTAATCTTGATTAAGAACTTCCAACATCGTGCCGCGTGAATAACGTATATACCCAGCCATAGAGATAAGCAGAAGCGCAACAGTAGGTAAGACGAGGTGAAGCACTGTATCTAAGAAAGTAAACCAGAAGTTTCCCGACGGTAGCAGATCGTTCGCCTGGCCGATGGTGGGGATAGGACGCTGGTGAACCGCGTCGGTATTCACGTAAGGGACCCAAGATTTCATCAATTTATCAATAACGAAAAGTAGCGCTGCAAAGAGGGAGGTGAGGATGCTGGTTCGTATGACAGGTCTGCGGTCGATTTTGGCAAACCCAAATCCAACTGCCCAAGCAATAGCAATGGTGACGAGCAACATTTCAAATAAGGTCGATAAACTCCCATACTTCTTCAGCAAGTATTCAACCGGGAAGTAAAGTATGAATCCAAGGACTATCACGGTGAGAGATGAGCGCAGGGCCGCCTTATTTCCAAGGCCGGTTGAAAGATAAGTTACTCCGAGCGCGAATCCGAGACCCAGCGCAAGCATCATTATTGGTCCAAGGCCAGGATGAGTGAACCACTTATTCAGGCTCAATAGCTCGAGAAATATAGCCGTGGCCGAACCAGCAATCCCGAAAATGGCGAGAACACGTTGTCTTGTACCGCTAATGACAGCCGCCCAAAAAAACCCAGATATTGCAGAGGCGCTGATAATCCAGAGTGGAGCGATAGAGCCGTTAAGAAGAAAATTATTGAAGCTAATTGCCAAATATGCCTTGAGTAATACCGCAACCCAGAAGATGGGGAGAGAATATAAAAGAAATGCGAAGAAGGTTAGAGCGTAGTCGAAGCGACTGTATTGCCGGAGCGCAGAAACTATTCCAAATCCAATTCCAAAGAGGATAGCTAAAATTGTCGAGAGCAGGACAAGTCGAATGGTGACCGGTATTGCGTTAGTGATGTAGGTACTCACCGGATTTGCGTCACGAGTCATGCCCAAGTCAAAATTACCGGTAAATCCTCCAATAATTCCCTTGAACCAGATGAAAAAACGTGCTGGTGGAGGAACATTAAGGTGCAAGGTGCGGATGAGCGACAACAGTTGCTGATGCGCCTTGGGATCCGTGCTCGTTCGAAGCCCCTCGGTAGGGTCGCCAGAATATGCGGCTAAGTTGTAAAGCAGAAAGCTCGATCCAAAAAGGATAACGATCATGGCTCCGAGACGCCGACCGATATAAGCGAGCATAAGTTCCTCTGTTCTACTTTTTAACGTTGGCTAATACTAATTGGTAATCAAACCTAAATCAGTAAGAAGTGGTGCTGGAATGAATCCAGCACCACTTCTTTTCACCCCTCGCGAGATGCACTGCTCATAAGCGGATTCTCTCGAATCGCTCTTATATCTAAGAAGTTGCTAGGAGCGGGTTCTTAGAAGTGCCAGGTCCAGAAGTTCCAGACCAAGCTTGGTGATAGCGGAGCTGGAATGACACCAGAGAGCTGTGAATTGTATGCAGTGACTTCTGGGTTCTGGAAGATACCCAAGAAGAATGCATCCTTCGAAACATTCTGCTCAATCTGAATACGCAAACGCGTAACAGTTGAAGCAGGGAGTGTTCCAGCCTGGAGAGCTACGCAAGCCTTATCGATCGCTGGATCGTTAATGCCGGTGTAGTTAGATCCACCAGTTGATTGGAAGATTCCACATGATTGAGCATCCTGTGGGTTTGCAGTCTGATCGAAGATGAAGAAGTGGGCGTCATATTCTGTATTGCCCAACTTTCCACCCCAACCCTTGGTTGCAGGAGCTGTTACCTTGAAACCAACTGCGGCTTCAGCAGCAATAATCAAAGCTGCTTCTGAAGTACGACGGGTGTTTCCAGGTGAACCCCAGAGGAGGTTGATAGCGATTGGTGTATTGCCTTTACCGGCAGTTGGGTACCACTTCTTAACGAGAGCAAGTGCCGCAGCGGTACGTGAAGCCTGTGTACCAACGTTGTAAGCAGCCATTCCATTAAGAGCAGCGGTGTGCTCGTACTGAGGGTTTCCAGGCAAGTTGATTACCGAACCGAGAACAACGGCGTTTGGGTTGATTGGTTGGACCAACTTGGCGACGATGTCAGCACGTGGGTAAGCAAGCAGGAATGCCTTACGCAAGTCAGCGGCCTTCTTGCCACCTGCCATTGCGAATGGACCTGAGTATGTGTCAGATCCGCTTGATGCAACACGTAGCTCGATGTGCTCGAAAGCGAGTGAGCTTGTCATTGTTACAGTCGCAGACTTGATTGCCTTGAGCTGTGCAACAGCGTCAGCTGTTGGTTGGCCTTGATAAACATCTGCATCGCCATTGGCAAGAGCCTGTGCCGAAGGTGAACCATCAGCAATTCCCTGCTTGATGACCACTGTTGTGATACCAGAGGTAGCTGGACCCGAGTTGTACTTAGGGTTTACAACCATCGTAATAGCGCTGTTATCAACTGACTTAACTTGGTATGCACCGTTGGTGACAAGCAAGAGTGGGTTAGTTGAAGAGTCAACTGTCGTGGCGTTGAATCCTGTGCTGTAAGCAGCACCCATCGCAACTAGAGCACCCTTGTTCTTGGTGGTGACATCTGTATAGAACTTTGCTGTAGCAGCAAGGTTCTCAGCATCTGTGCCAAGAGAGGTCTTACCTGCAGCGAGCTCTTCAAGAACGTGGACCGGAAGACCAATTCCAACACCGTTCAATGCGTAGTCAGGGATGGCCGTGTCGTACTTAACGATCAAGCTCATCTTGTTGGCACTGAGTGTTGGGATACCGGTGACATGGTTGTCATAAACTCCGCCATATTGGCCTGAATCAAACGCTGGGGTGTTGTCTGCGTTTGTAGGATCTGGGAGTCCAGCAGACTTCGCGTAGTCAGAGCTGGCGATCACATGCGAGAGCAATAGATCTACTGCTGTGATTGGGGTTCCATCTGACCAGAGACGTCCTGGAGCGATGGTGTAAGTGACTTCGAAGTCCCCTGGCTTGTTCTTTGAAATTTTGTATGAACCGAGAACTGGGTTCGGAACGATATTGAGCTTGTCGTCATAATGGAACAGACCCATGCCGGTGAGGTACCCGACATCGCCGTTGATGACGATATTGGTAGCAGGCGTTCCGGGATTGAGTGAGGTAAATGTATTACTCTCAATAATTACCACGGTGCTACGTGCAGCGGCTTGTGCTGGAACAGCAACAAAGCCGATTAACGCGACCGACGCCGCAGCAACAGCCGCGACGAGAGTGCGCGTCTTAAGGCGTGCATTCATATTTTCTCCTTAATAGGTGCGCCGACCAATCTCGCCTAGCTTTTGACTATGGCGATACCAGCCTGCACGAGGGGTACCAAGTGGGGGTTATCTTGCCCTATTTGTCGGGTTTTATTCAATAGAGTTGCGCCATGGCAGATAACAATCAGGCTACAAATCTCTTCTCTTTCCGCGAAGAGACGCGCCTGGCGGGCTCACTTGGCCGAACTGGGGTTATTTCCACTCCCCATGGGCAGATTAAAACTCCTGCCTTTATCCCAGTCGGAACTAAGGCCACCATCAAGGGTGTGTTACCAGAATCGATCAAGGATCTGGGCGGGCAAGCAGTGCTGGCCAATGCGTATCACCTCTACTTACAGCCTGGCCCTGCCATCGTCGATGAGGCAGGCGGCTTGGGATCCTTTATGAATTGGGACGGTCCTACCTTTACCGATAGCGGCGGTTTCCAGGTCCTCTCCCTCGGGGTGGGCTTCAAGAAAGTAATCGCCATGGATACCCAGACATTTAGATCCGATGAGGTTATTGCCGAGAAGAAAGAGCGCCTAGCGCACGTTGATGACGATGGGGTCACCTTTAAATCCCACCTGGACGGGTCGATGCACCGCTTCACCCCCGAAATATCGATGCAGGTGCAGCACCAGTTGGGCGCCGACATCATCTTTGCCTTCGATGAATGCACCACGCTCCATAACACCCGGGGATATCAGGAGCGCTCCTTAGAGCGAACTCGCCTCTGGGCTAAGCGCTGTCTGGTCGAACATGGTCGTTTGAGTGGCGAGCGCGCCCATCGCCCCTACCAGGCGCTTTTCGGGGTGCTGCAAGGGGCTCAATATGAGGATTTGCGCCGCACGGCGGCCCAGGACTTATCTAGCCTCAACGAAGAGGGCATCTCCTTTGATGGATTCGGTCTCGGTGGGGCGCTCGATAAGGAGAAGTTAGGGACGATTGTTAGTTGGATGTGCGAAGAGCTCCCCCGTGACAAGCCACGCCACCTCTTGGGCATTGGCGAACCCGATGACCTCTTTATTGGGGTGGAAAATGGAGCTGATACCTTCGATTGCGTTGCGCCCAGCCGTCAAGCACGAACCAGCGCGGTCTTCACCCGCGACGGGCGCGTTAACTTGAGTAACTCAAAGTATCAACGCCAGTTTGCACCCATTGATGCAGAGTGCGATTGCTATACCTGCGAAAACTACACCGCTGCGTATGTCGCTCATCTCTTCCGCGCTAAAGAGATGGTCGCGGGAACTTTGGCAACGATTCACAACGAGAGATTTATTGTTCGTTTGGTGGATCAAATGCGGGATGCAATTACCAACGGTGACTTCCTGGAATTTAAACGCGAATTCCTGGGCCGTTTCTATGCTGGCAACCCTAAACGTCAGGCGACTTGAAAAGAGCGCTTTGACAATCCCATCCAATAACCATCGATCGTAGTTTCAGGTGCGGCATCTGCCTGCGTTGCTGCTCCAAGTGTGATGAAGATAGGTGCGAAGTGCTCGACCGTGGGGTGCGCGTACGGCATGCCGGGCGCTAGTGATTTGTAGTTCATCAACTCATCTACTGCTCCGCGACTTAAAACCTCTTGCGCCCACAGATCGAATTCAACGCTCCACCCAGGTGGGGTTGCATCGATACTGAAATCGCGCAGGAATGGCAGTCCATGTGTCATGAACCCACTTCCGATAATCAAAACGCCCTCTTCGCGCAGCGGCGCCAGCTTCTTGCCAATCGCAAATAGTTTTTCTGGATCATGAGTTGGAATCGACATCTGCAACACTGGAATATCTGCGTTCGGAAACATTTTGAGCAGCGGAATATATGCGCCGTGATCCAAGCCGCGACCCGGTTGTTCGGCGACTGGCTCATTCATTAGAGCTTTAATGCGCGCCGCCAAATCTGGAGCGCCTGGTGCGCGATATTGCAGATTGTAAAACCGGGGAGCGAATCCCCCGAAGTCATAAATGAGTGGAGTGGCGCCTGAGGTAGATCCCAATGTCAGCGGGGCTGATTCCCAATGTGCACTCACAACCAAGATCGCGGTGGGGCGGGTCAACTCATCTCCCCATGCCGACAACTGCGAGCTCCACAACGGATCATCAAGCAGGGGTGGCGCACCATGGCCGATATAAAGGGCGGGTGTTAGTGACATAAAGAAATCTTAGCAGATGGTTGAATATTCAACTAATTATCTAGAGGTGCGAGCGATGCGTTCCCGAGCAACTTCTTGGCTTGGTGACTCTTTCCCTAGCGCCAAACTAAGCAGTTTAAGCAGTACGGCGCAGACTCGGCGCCAACTGCGATTAACCGGCTTAAGTCCCAATATTTTCTGCTGCGCAGGAGTTAAGGTTGAGATCGCACTCTTGGCGAGCACCAGATAAAAGATGAGGGAAGAGATTCCGAGTGGCGGTTTCAAAATAAATTTAACTACCTCTGCGGTTGCCGCGCTGGGCGCTAAATCGGTAACCAGAAATTCGTCCATCGTTGCTTTCAGTTCCGCTACCGATTGTGGAGCTTCTTTCAACCCAAGCCCCAACGCGCTCTGGCTCCACTCGCGCACATAGGCATCGGCCCCCTCATCAATCGGGTAACCAAATGCTTGATGTGCCGCCAAAAATGAATCGGTAAAAGCGCAATGCACCCATAACAAATAACGAGGATCTGAAGCGCGATAGTGCTTGACCTCGCCAGACTTACTCTGGAAATCGCCCTTAACATGATCGTGCATCGAATTCACCCGCGCCGCCTCGTTAGCGATCGCCTCCGTGGATCCGAAGGTCGTAATCGTTAACCATCGCGAGGTGCCCGCAAGCCTGCCAAGCGGATCGGTCTCGTATCGGGAATGTTGGCTAACCCCGGTGAGTGCTGCTGGATGCGCTGCCTGCAACAGTAGTGCGCGAATACCTCCGACAAGTGTGGCCACAGTTCCGTGCACCTGCCAGACGGCACTTCCTGGCCCAAAGAGTCCAACTCCTTCACCATGTGCAATGAGCTTTACCCAGTCAGGTCTGCCATCAGGCGACCCGGAAACGATCTGCCTAAAGCGATTTGCAATTCTCTCTTTCATGATTTATGACTTTCTATTGCTATGCGCCGATTGCTTCTCGCAATTGATTAGCGTGATCGACGGGGTGGTTGCTGTAAACGCGCAACCAATCTTCTAGTGTGAAATTTCCGCGTTCGCTGTGAATCGCGAATTTGGAAAGATCGCTTTCATTTAAATTATTCAAAATTTCTAGCGAAGAGGCGCGCGACGCTTGATAAAGCGCAAAGGAGTTTTCAATAGGAAATGTTCGATATCCGAGGGCTTCGCACTCTGACCAGGCGTTCTCGTCATAACCCAATATCTGCGTACCGGGCTCTGCCAAGATGCGGCGCAGACGGGCGGCGGATTGCGATTCGCTATCGGCCATATGGTGAACTATTTGGCGCGGAGTCCAGCCGGCGTAATCCGCCTTATCAATATTTTCGGGGGTGATTAAAGCGACGGCCGCGACAAAGGCGGCCGTCGAATTTGAATAGCTTTGGGCATAATCTTTTAAGGTCATGCCCAAATTCTACTGAGGTTAGAGGTTTTCTTCCTGATAGTAATTCTTCCAGACCAGGCGATGGATCTTGATCTTGTATGGAAGTCGATTAATCCCTGGAATCAGCGGCATGATGATCAATCCCAGAGAGAGACCGCCCATAATCAACATGATCCACGCATCTGCGTTGGCACCGAATGGATGACTATCTTCGTTGTTAAACGGAGGAATCTGATACCAGAACGAGTACAACCAGAGCCAGGCTTGACCTGGATAGCGACCAGTTTCATTCATCATGCCCCACGTCGAACCTTGCAGATTCGAATCGGTGCTCTTGCCGTCGAAGTAACCACCGTCACCAAGGAAGAGAGTCTGCTTAGTGTTATCAGTCTGGAAGTAATTTCCTTGTGACAACAGTGCGCCATCCAATGAACCAGCTTGCGCCATGGTGAGTAAGCCTGCTGCCAATTCAGGAACAGGACCGTAATTGCCAGCTGGTACTTTTGCTTGATCCTGATTGACCTTGGTAAGGGCATTGTCATAATTGGTTGCCCACGTTGATTGTGTCTTGGCATCGGATGCTTGCCACGTTTTGAGTGCATCTGCAACTGGCGCTGCATTTGAAACCGTAGTGAGCGGTGTAATGACAAAGTCATTCACCGTATCAACCGGGTGGGTTACGCCCAATAACTTTGCAAGGTATAGCGGACCGAGATTAATGCCATCGGAGGCCTTGTTATATGGGGCTCCGTAACCTGCTGTGCCACTTGAACCAGCAAGTTCTTGTACCGAGGTGGCATAAAAATCCGCAGGTGCAGCGGTAGCCCACTCTTTAAAGGTGACTTGCTTTTCATCGGGCGAACCGAAGAGAGTAGAAAGAGCAGCAACGAGAACGGTGATAATAAGAACTGCAACAACGCCCTCTTTGATGAGGTCATAGCGGCGAGTTCTGCCACCCCAGGGCGCTGACTCGAGTTCATTGCGACGATCACTCATTTCCGCTCCCCCAATTCATTGTTAAATGCATCGATCGGCGGAACAACGCCTTTTGCCCTGACGAGCAATACGTGAATCAAGGTAATAACTCCGATGATTACCGGAAGGAAGGCAACATGCAGCAAGAGCATCTGCCCAAAGTTGGTGACAGTGAATCGAGATCCAATGCCGACCGAGTTGAAACCATCTTTAGCCTCATAGGAGATCCACTGTGAGTCAAAATTCGACTGAACCAAGTAGCCGGTGAATGCGGTTGCAATCGAACCGATGAATGCGAGCGCCCCGGTGATCCAGGTGAGCATTCTGCGGCCGCGCCAAGCAGCCATCCAGAACTTGCCCCAAAGATGAACGACCATGAATACGAAGAAGAATTGAACCGACCAGAAATGCAGGCTGTTTACAAAATGGCCGACATTCGAGCCGTGGTACCAGCTTGCTCCTTCAAAGGAGAGCCACAAGCCCGTGGCGATGATTAGTCCCAACGAGGCCAGAGTCGCTACTCCGAAGAGGTAGATCCAGGAGGCGACATACGCAGGTTGCGTGTCAGGCAAGAGTTTCTCAACAGGCAGATTCTTCTGCCAGCCCTTGCGGAGTTTGGTAACCCACATCTCTTTATCGGTGGCGGTGCTCATTTTTGACCCTTCTTCTTATTGCCGGGAAATGGTAGGAAGAGGGCCAGCCCAAAGAGGACCAGCATGCCGAGGACGACGATGAGGTTCGTGATAGATATTTGGAACCAGCCGAGGTGAATGTAAACAGCTCGCAGGTTCATGAAGTGATCGAAGATACCCATAGCGGAAATTTAGATTAAAGAAAGCATTTTTACGAGGAAAATGTAGGGATTAGCCCTCAAGATAAATTACCTAGAGCGGAACTGAGTGGCACCACTCCTGCTAGAGTTATGACTAGACAGGCAATAGACGCGGAGCGAAAATGACTGATATAACCATCATGCAGCGAGAGCTCACCCCTTTCGAGCACCTTGTCCTGGATCTTCTCTGTAAAGGTCTCTCCAACGTCGCGATCGCCCAGGAGACCGCTCATACCGAAAAGGTCATTGAAAATACCGTTTCTCGTTCTGCCCGCGTATTTGGGATTACATCAGATGGCGATACAAATGTTCGCGTGCTCCTTGCCTTGGCATATCGAACCCACTTTGGCGATGCCGCATTCGATTCGTTCGGGTTGCCGTGTCAACACTTGCAGCCGGGTCCAGATGGCAAGATGTACTGCGCCCGTCACGTCGAATAATCATCACTGACAACCGAGTTAAAGGACATCCATGAAAGCTCTTGCGACCGTTTTCTTCGTGATTCATCTGCTCTCTATCGCAGGAATTGTTGTCCTCCTTCTTATGCAAGGTGGAAAAGCGATCAAGGTTCTCCCCAAGGGCACCATCCACGCCGCACTCACCGCTTTAGTCGCTGGATTAGCGATGGTTGGCATACGGAGTTCGCAACATCATCAGAATCCAACGCTCTATCCGGTTTACAACTACGGAACCATCACCGCGAAGTTAGCGGTGCTCGTGGTATTCCTTGTCATTGCATTTAAAAACGCAAAAACGACCACTATCTCTCGCGGAACCTGGGTTGCACTCCTTGGCTTAATAGTCGTAAATATCGGTCTCGCTGGATCTCTCAAGTAGGGTGGAGAAAGTCCCCGTAACTATCCGCCCGATTGAAGTAGGCGACAAGGAACGTTGGCTAGAACTCTGGGAGGGTTATTTAACTTTCTACGAAACCTCACTCGACCCGCATATAACTGCGTTAACCTGGGAAAGGTTGAACGATCCTGAATTTGAGATGCATGGAATCCTCGCCGTTGTCGACGGGCGCGTTATTGGATTCGCGCATTTTCTCTATCGCCCCTCAACATGGGCTGTAAACGGTTATTGCTATCTGGAAGATTTGTTCGTTGATCCATCAATTCGCGGAGCTGGCGCCGGGCGGTCACTCATCGACGCGGTGATAGTGGCCGCCCGTGCCAAGAAGTCGGGGCGGGTCTACTGGACAACTAAAGAGAGCAATACACAAGCCCGCGTCTTATATGACTCGTATTCGCCAGCCTCTGAATTTGTCCAGTATCGCCTACCCCAAACTTATTGAGGTCTACCTACTAGTCTTCGTCGACCCGGCGTGCATGTGAAAAACCAAGCAGTGCCAAGATCAGGAAGAGAATTCCGCCGATAAAGGTAAAGATGGCGGAGTACATAGCGATCTGACCGAGTTGCCAGAATGCATATGCGTTAAGCAGCATTCCGCGAAGTGTTTCTCCCTTGAAGAGGACGTTTACAGTATTGGCAAGTGCAGTATCACTTGGATTTGCCATAGATGCGGCGCTCTCTTGTGAATAAGTCTTGCCGCCGGCCATCTCCTTGAGGTGGACTGCAATGTAATTATCAGCGAAGACTTGAGCCTGGCGGCCAGTCAAAAGCTGTTGACCTGCATACTTCGCCACTATCCCTTGATCTGGCTGTGGGAGACCCTTCAATGCACCTGAATTAGCTGCAGGAAAGACAATCTGTTGCGCCGCTAATTGGCTCTTAACTTGGCCATTCGCGAAACTATATCCCCACGTTAACAATCCTCCAGCTACGAGAAGTACGAGCGCTAGGAGTAGACCTGTCGCGCTTACAACTTTGTCTATAAATTTTCTGTTCACGTCATTTCCCTTTCGTCGATGTAAGGCATCTGCTAAAACCCTTGTAAATCAAGGCTTTTCTCAAATTCCTCTCAGAAGCAATTTTCGCTCTCTAGCCCCTACCAAAGTAGATAAATTCACGGTGCTACCCCTCAGCAAGATGTGATTTAGGGAACTCTCAACCCAGGGTTGAGATACTCGTCGCAATTGTTATCCGCGTGTTATGACCGAAGGCGCAAAGTTGGGTAAGTTATACGCACGCAACCCCTCACTAGCGAGGGACCCTCGGGAGGAAATCTTGAAGAAAACCGTTAAGTTCACTGCTCTTGCAGCTGCCTCAACTCTTGCAATCTCTATGGTTGGAATTGTTTCAGCGCCTGCCTCATTAGCAGCCGCAAAACCAACAGTTTGCTTGGCACTCGATACCGGCGGTATCGATGACCACTCTTTCAACGCATCAGCATGGGCTGGCGCACAGTCAATGGCAGCCAAGGCAACAGTTTCATATGTTGTTGCAGATGCCAATAACCCTGACTACACAGCTGAAGTCAAGTCACTTGTAACCAAGAAGTGCAGCCTCATCGTCGGCGTTGGATTCTTGATCAACGGCGCAATTGTTGATGGCGCTAAGGCCAACCCAAGCATTAAGTTCGCGATTGTTGACCAAGATGGTCTCGATCACGGTGCCGATGGTTCTGTTTATCCCGGCACTGCTATCAAAAACCTCCGCGGACTAACATTCGCAACCAACCAATCCGCATTCTTGGGTGGATATCTTGCTGCAGGCTTCTCAAAGACCGGCAAGGTTGCTACCTACGGCGGAATCAACATCCCACCTGTCTCTATCTACATGGATGGATTCGTCAAGGGTGTTGCTTACTACAACAAGGTTAAGGGCAAGAAAGTTGTTGCACTTGGCTGGGATTCCGCTAAGCAAAACGGAACATTCGTTGGAGGCTTCAGCGATTCAAACGCAGCTTTGCAAATCTCTAAGAACTTCGAACAACAGGGTGCAGATGTAATCTTCCCAGTTGCTGGTGGTCTTGAGAACGCAACTGCTGGCCAGTCAGCTAAGTCAGGAAAGTCAGTCACGCTCGGAGTTGACTCTGATATGTGGGGTCAGGTTACTGACGCCAAGGTTAAGGCAGTCATTCTTAACTCTGTTACTAAGGGCGTAGGCGCTTCAGTAGCTGCAGTTATCAAGGACACCGCTGCTGGCAAGTTCACCAACGTCACATACGTTGGAACTCTTGCTAATAAGGGAACCGGCCTCGCCGGATTCCATGATCTCGCTCGTAAG
Source organism: Actinomycetes bacterium (assembly GCA_037128715.1). Classification (GTDB taxonomy): domain Bacteria; phylum Actinomycetota; class Actinomycetes; order Nanopelagicales; family Nanopelagicaceae; genus PALSA-747. Next base: position 17,485 of record JBAXVT010000005.1, on the reverse strand, counting down.
GTTCCTGCTACCCTGCAGGTAGAACTTCGCGCGCTAGCTACTCAGATCATCTCAGGTGCAGTTGCTGTTAACTAACACGTAGTTCGCTAAAAACCGAGAGAGTTAGTCATTAACTCTCTCGGTTTTTTTAATAAAAATTGGTTTAATTAGCTTGCCTAATTGAGAGGGAGATCGTGTCACTTGAACTTCGCGGGATAACCAAGTCCTTTGGTGCACTCCTCGCTAACGACTCCATCGATCTGCGAGTTGAAACCGGCGAGATCCACGCGATCCTCGGCGAAAATGGCGCTGGCAAGTCCACTCTCATGAATATTGTTTATGGCTTGGTTGCTGCGGATAGCGGCGAAATCTTTGTCGATGATGTCAAGAAGGAAATTAAAGAACCTAGCGATGCGTTGGCTTCGGGAATTGGAATGGTGCACCAGCACTTCATGTTGGTACCAGTATTTTCCGTCGCAGAAAATATAGTTCTAGGCCACGAGAAGAGTGGCTTCGCAGGCAAATTGGACCTGCATGAAGCACGAGAGCGCATCAAGCAAGTATCCGATCAATTTAATTTTGACGTAAATCCCGATGACCTGATTGAAAATTTACCCGTGGGGGTACAGCAGCGCGTTGAAATTATCCGCGCCCTTATCTACGAGGCTAAGGTTCTGATCTTGGATGAGCCCACCGCGGTTTTAACCCCGCAAGAGACCGATGATCTCCTCAAAATAATGAAAGAGCTCAAAGCGCAGGGAACTTCAATCATCTTTATTACCCACAAATTGCGCGAGGTTAAAGCGGTCGCTGATCGCATAACAATTATTCGCCGCGGAAAGGTCGTCGGCAACGCCTCGCCTGATGCCTCACAGAATGAACTTGCCTCTTTGATGGTCGGTCGTGAAGTAGAGCTAGCTCCGGATAAAGGTGCGCATGCAATCGGCGAGCCAACTCTGATCGTCAAAGATCTCACGATCCGCGACGCTACGGGCCGCGCCCTAGTAAGCAATGTAAATTTTGAGGTCAAAGCGGGTGAGGTTCTCGCGATTGCCGGCGTACAGGGCAATGGGCAATCGGAAGTTGCGCGAGCCATGGTTAATCTGGAACAGCATGTCGAAGGATCTATCGCGTTAAATGGCACGGAGGTCATTGGGAAGAGCGTGCGCGAATCCCTGCATGCCGGAATCGCCTTCATCCCAGAATCCCGCGAACTCGATGGGCTCATCGGATCTATGTCCATCGCCGAGAATTTGATCTTGGATCTTCACGATCTACCCCCTTATGCAAAAGGCATTCAAATGTCCCCCAGCACCGTATTGTCGGAAGCAGACAAACGTAAAGATGAATTTGATATCCGCCTGCAATCGGTCTCCGACCCCGTCTCATCACTCTCCGGAGGCAACAAGCAGAAAGTGGTTCTGGCGCGCGAACTCTCGCGCCCCGTCAACCTTCTGGTCGCCTCTCAGCCCACCCGAGGTCTCGATGTCGGATCAATTGAATTCGTACATAAGCGTATTTTGGAGGAACGTGATGCAGGGCGAGCGGTTCTCCTCTTTAGTACCGAACTCGATGAAGTTTTGGCTCTGGCTGATCGCATCGCGGTTATGTATCGCGGAGAGATCCTTGCAATTGTCCCATCCGGAGTTACCGCACAAGAGCTAGGACTATTAATGGCTGGTGTCGTTCATGCGTAAAATTTCGATCAAGCGCCCATCGCTGCGGGCTCTCACCTTGCCCGGACTCGCATTCCTTCTCGCCATGTTCTTCGGCGCACTCTTAATTGCTTTCTCCGATTCTAAAGTTCTTAAAAATATCGGTCATCCCATCGCCTTTTTTAAGGCAGCGGGCGTGGCGGTCTGGCAATCATATTTAGCGCTCTTTGAAGGATCTATTTACAATCCTAATTTAGCTACTCCTCACGATTCTTTACTCTCGTGGGGTCCAATCTCCGAAACTCTAGTAACCGCCGCTCCCCTCATGCTCGCGGGACTATCAGTAGCGTTAGCTTTTAGAGCTGGCCTTTTTAACATTGGTGCACAAGGACAGTTCATCTTCGGATCCATCGCCGCCTCATATGTAGGTTTCCACTTCCACCTGCCGATCGGATTACATATCATCGCCGCAGTCTTCGCTGCGATCCTCGCAGGTTCGATTTGGGGTGGGCTCGTTGGACTTTTGAAGGCGCGAACCGGCGCACACGAAGTAATCGTGACCATCATGTTGAACTACGTAGCGCTCTACTTCTTGATGTATCTATTGAGCACAACTCCTTTCTTACGTCCAGGACGCCGCGATCCCATCTCACCAGATGTCTTGCAATCTGCGCGTATGCCGCTTCTTTTGGGAAGTAATTACCGAATTAATCTGGGTATTTTTGTGGCACTCGCTGCAGCGGTATTTGTCTGGTGGCTCCTCTCGCGTAGTACCTGGGGTTTCAGATTCCGAGCGGTGGGGGCCAACTCCGCAGCGGCAAAGACGGCAGGAATCTCGGTTCCATTTGTTATGACCGCCGTTATGGCAATCTCTGGAGCGCTCGCTGGCCTCGGTGGCGCGGTACACGTACTCGGCAGCGATTTCTCACTCACATCTGGAACCGCCGGAAACTTTGGCTTTGACGCCATCACGGTTGCGCTCTTAGGGCGAGCTAAGCCAATGGGCGTCGTGTTCGCATCCATTCTCTTTGGAGCGCTCCGCGCTGGCGGCGGCACGATGCAAGCCAACACTGATACCCCTATCGACATTGTTCTAGTGATTCAGGCGCTCGTCGTACTCTTTATCGCAGCTCCATCTGTTGTGAAGTGGGTCTTTAGATTGAAGAACCTCAAAACAACTGGGGAACTGGCAGCGAAGGGTTGGAACGGATGAAGGCTCTATCAGCTGCCGAACTGCGCCGGCGCAGAAGTTTGATCGTATTGGCTACTCTGGCGATTCTCTCAACGTTAGTCTTTGGCTTGCTGCAAAAGTCGGGGCAAGACGTTACCTATGGGTTCGTCTTCGATAAAGAGTGGGTACTCATCTCACAATGGGTCATTGGTTCTAAAACCGCTTCCCTGCTCTTCGGAGTGATTTCAGTGGCTGCATCGGCTCTTTCTTATTTCCAGTTTAAAGCAGGGAAGACCTCAAAAATTGCTAGCGCAGTTGGATCTGCTGGAATTTTGATGTCCTTCATCTCCTGGGCCGCCGCTGGAAAATTCATCCCCATCACTGGACTGCTGCAAGGAGCGCTCCTCCTTTCTGTCCCTCTCATCTTTGGATCCATGGCAGGTGTTTTGAGTGAGCGATCCGGCGTTGTAAACATAGCAATCGAAGGTCAACTGCTTGCTGGAGCATTCGTCAGTGGAGTTGTTGCCAGCCTTACCCACTCGACATTTTTGGGCTTGGTGGTGGCGCCACTTGCCGGCTGCTTAATCTCCACCTTGCTTGCAGTCTTTGCCATTAACTTTTCCATCGATCAGATTATCTTGGGCTTCGTACTCAACGTGCTGGTTTATGGAATCACTGACTTCCTTTACAAGAAATTGTTGATCCCTTATCAAGGCACATGGAACTCGGGGCCGACCCTCGCTTCAATTAAGATCCCACTGCTCTGGAAGATCCCAGTTGTAGGGCCAATCCTCTTTGATCAAACCATCATCGTCTATCTCATGTATGCCGTGGTTTTCTTCGTAAATTACTCCCTCTTCAAGACTAAGTGGGGATTGCGAACGCGCGCTGTAGGAGAGCACCCAACGGCGGCAGATAGCGTCGGAATCAAAGTTAATCGCCTGCGCTTTATGAATGTCATGATCGCCGGAATGGTTGCAGGACTCGGAGGCGCCTACTTCACCGTGGGCGGCGTTGGTTCGTTCAGCAAGGAGATGACTGCGGGTAAAGGCTTTATCGCCTTAGCGGCGCTAATCTTCGGACGTTGGACACCTTGGGGTGCGGTTTCAGCGGCGCTCCTCTTCGGCTTCGCTGGCAATTTACAGAGCGTCTTGGGAATTATCGGAACCCCTATTCCATCAGAATTCATGCTCATGGTTCCGTATCTCGCAACGGTTATTGCTGTAACAGGATTCGTCGGTCGAGTTCGAGCTCCCGCGGCAGATGGAGTGCCCTACAAGCGCGGTGAATCACATTGATCGCTGACAGGGTTGATTGGGATGCGCTACATGCCGAGGCAAAGCACATCATGACGATGGCTTACGCCCCCTATTCAAAATTCTCCGTTGGAGTTGCAGGACTGGTCGATGATGGTCGCATCGTGACCGGGTGCAATGTCGAAAATGCCAGCTACGGGATGACGCTCTGCGCCGAATGCGGAATGGTCTCTAACCTCATTGCAAGTGGCGGTGGAAAATTGGTTGCCGTTGTCTGCGTCGATGCGGCTGGAGATTTTCTCTCGCCGTGCGGACGCTGCCGCCAACTTATCTTTGAACACGGTGGCCCTAACTGTTTGCTCATGACTCCTGCCGGTGCGCTGCCGATGTCTGATATTTTGCCATGGGCATTTGGTCCCGATCAACTCTCCTAATCCTCCCCTAGATGGAATAAATAAGGAAAATAAATGACCGAACCATTTGCAGCCGTTGAAATAATTAGTGCCAAGCGCGATAAAGGTGAGCTGAGCGATCCACAGATTGATTGGATTGTCGATGCATACACCCGCGGTGTTGTAGCCGATGAACAGATGTCAGCTCTTCTGATGGCGATACTTCTCAATGGAATGAATATGCGTGAAATATCGCGCTGGACCGATGCGATGATCAATAGTGGTGAACGCATGAATTGGTCGGCACTCTCTCGCAAGACCGCTGATAAGCACTCCACGGGAGGCGTCGGTGACAAGATCACTCTTCCACTCGCTCCATTGGTAGCTGCCTGCGGTGGCGCAGTTCCTCAACTCTCTGGCCGTGGCCTCGGCCATACCGGCGGCACCCTCGATAAACTCGAATCGATTCCGGGTTGGCGCGCCTCTCTTTCCAACGCCGAGATGCTCAAAGTTTTGCAAGATTGTGGCGCCGTAATTTGTGCAGCTGGCGCTGGACTCGCCCCCGCCGATAAAAAACTTTACGCGCTGCGCGATGTAACCGGGACTGTTCCCGCTATCCCTCTGATCGCCTCCAGCATTATGAGCAAAAAAATAGCTGAGGGCACGTCTGCGCTCATACTCGATGTAAAAACTGGCGCCGGTGCATTCATGAGTGACCCCCTTAAGGCACGTGAGTTGGCGCAGACCATGGTTGCACTTGGCACCAGAGCCGGTGTAAACACTCGGGCACTTATAACAGCCATGGATGTTCCGCTGGGACTGACCGCGGGAAATGCACTGGAGGTAAGAGAATCGGTTGAAGTTTTGGCGGGTGGAGGTCCGGCAGATATCGTCGAACTGACTCTCGTCATGGCACGTGAAATGCTAGATGCGGCTGGAATCACACCAACAATGGATCCCGCGGATGCCCTGAAGAATGGCGCTGCCATGGATGTCTGGCGGCAGATGATTAGCGCTCAGGGCGGCGACCCAGATGCCAAGTTACCTGTTGCTCGAGAGCAATACGTTGTAACAGCCGAGTCATCTGGAGAGATCATTGAAATGAATGCGATGGCCGTTGGAATAAGCGCCTGGCGTCTGGGAGCAGGTCGCTCACGACAAGGCGAAGCGGTGCAAGCCGGTGCGGGAATTGAAATACATGCCAAGCCTGGTGAAAGTATTGTGGCTGGCGCTCCCCTCTTTACTCTGCACACTGATGATGCTCCACGCTTTGAACGCGCGTTAGAGGCGCTCCAAGGCGCGGTTCGCATATCTTCTACGGGCGAGAAAGTGGATCGCCTTCCACTCATCATAGAAAAAATAACGGGATAAACTCACCACATGACGCTGAATAGAACTCCGACCGCCGATCAAATTAAGAGAATTCCCAAGGTTGTGCTACATGACCACCTCGATGGTGGCTTACGTCCACAGACAATTATTGATTTGGCGCAAGAGATTGGTTACGACAAACTTCCTTTTTCCGACGCCGCCGCTCTTGGGGATTGGTTCTTTGAAGCCTGCAACTCTGGCTCGCTGGAGCGCTACCTAGAAACTTTCGATCACACCATCGCAGTTATGCAGACCCGCGCCGCGGTCGTACGCGTGGCCCGCGAAGCAGCGCTAGATCTCGCGCGCGATGGCGTCGTATATGCAGAAGTTCGTGGCGCACCGGAACTCTTTACCCAAGGTGTGATGGATTTGGATGAAGTAATTGCAGCCACCACCGAGGGTTTTCAGCTCGGAATGCAAGATGCTAAATCAGAGGGATTCTCTGTTCGCGTCGAACAGATCCTCTGCGCGCTGCGCCAAAATGATTGGTCCGATGAGGTTGCCAGAAAAGTTGTGAAATTTCGCGACCAACATGTCGTCGGATTCGATATCGCCGGCCCCGAAGATGGGTATCCAGCGAAGGACTATCTCTCGGCCTTTGATTACCTCCGCGCCGAGAATGCACACTTCACTATTCATGCGGGTGAAGCTTATGGTCCGGCATCTATCTGGCAGGCTATCCAGATCTGTGGCGCCGAACGCCTCGGTCACGGAGTTCGCATCGTGGAAGATATTGATTTCAGCGGGGATGAGCCAAAGTTAGGTCTACTAGCGGCTTATGTACGCGACCGCCGCATTCCGCTCGAACTCTGCCCCACCTCAAATTTGCAGACCGGAGCGGCCAAGGATTATGCATCGCATCCCATCGGTATTCTTGAAAAATTACGTTTTCGCATCACCATTAATACTGATAATCGTTTGATGAGCGGAACATCTATGTCACAAGAGATGGCTCACGTCGTCAAGGCCTTTGATTGGACCTTCTTGGATTTGCAGAGAGTAACAGTCAATGCTCTGAAGAGCGCCTTCATCCCCTTCGATGAGCGCCTATCGATCATCGAAGAATTAGTAAAACCTGCTTATCAGAGGATCAGCGAAGAGTAGATCTAAATTCCGATCGGATGCCAGACCGTCTTGATCTCCATGAAGCTCAAGATACGTGCCGGTGATTCTAAATCTGGGCTAACTCTGATCCGTTTTAGATTTTGGGCTCCGGCCAACTGCGTCTCTTTTAATTGCTTCGCGGTTAGTCCGCTAGCGTCAATAGAATCTATATCCATATGAGAAGCGGCCCATGGAGCCAATTCAGCACTGCTTCCGGTCAAAACATTGACCACGCCAGCTGGTAAATCACTTGTCGCCATGATTTCAGAGAATGTGATTGCTGGAAGTGGAAACTTCTCGGAGGCAATCACAACTGCGGTATTTCCCGAGGTAATGACGGATGCGATTGCAGCGATGAGATTGAGTAAAGATGGCTTAGCCGCAGCGAAAATTGCAACGACTCCAATTGGCTCCGGGGTGGAGAAGTTGTAGTAGGGCCCCGACACCGAATTTGTGGAACCTGCGAGCGCAGAAATCTTGTCGCTCCAACCGGCATACCAGACCAAGAGATCAACGCTCTGTTGTACCTGAAGAGCAGCGGCGCGCGGTGTTACGCCTTCAAGAGCAACTATTTCGGTGACCAGTTGTTCGCTGCGACCTTCGAGAATCTCGGCCATGCGATACAAAATTTGACCGCGGTTATATGCGGATGCGGAAGACCAGCCCGGGAAGGCGCTGCGAGCGGCCACCACGGCGTCGCGCAGGTCTTTGCGAGATGCCAACGATGGATTTGCGAGGTGGTTACCCTTGAAATCCTTGATCGCGTAAACCCGTCCAGATTCACTGCGCGGGAAGGCTCCCCCAATAAATAACTTATAGGTCTTTAGTACATCGATACGGCTTGCTGGTGTCGTTGCCACTTTATTTACCCACCTTCAAATATGCCGTAAGGCCATGTCTGCCGCCTTCGCGACCCCAGCCTGATTCTTTATATCCGCCAAAGGGGCTCGCCGGGTCGAACTTATTAAAGGTATTTGCCCAGATCACACCGGCGCGGAGTTTTGATGCGGTCCAGAGAATCTTGGAGCCTTTCTCGCTCCAAATACCAGCGCTCAGCCCATAAGGGGTGTTATTTGCCTTCTCAATGGCCTCCTGCGGGGTTCTAAAGGTAAGAACTGAGAGCACAGGTCCAAAGATCTCCTCTCGGGCTATGCGATGAGTTTGGGAGACTCCCGTAAAAATGGTTGGGGCAAACCAGAAGCCGTCGCCCGGTAGATCGCAGGGTGGGCTCCAACGTTCGGCGCCTTCTGCCTCACCGGCGGCGGATAGTTCCTTGATTTTGGCGAGCTGAGCCGCGCTGTTGATGGCACCAATATCGGTATTTTTGTCGAGCGGATTTCCTAATCTGATGTGGCTCATGCGCACTTTAAGTTTTGCCAATACCTCATCCGCGACATTCTCTTGCACGAGAAGCCGCGACCCAGCGCAACAGACATGTCCTTGATTAAAGAAAATTCCATTGACAATGCCTTCGACCGCTTCGTCGATAGCTGCATCATCGTAAATAATATTTGCAGCTTTGCCGCCGAGCTCTAAGGTGGCGCTCTTCTTCGTTCCGGCGATCGAAGTGGCGATCAACTTGCCGACATCGGTGGATCCGGTAAATGCGATCTTGTCGATGCCGGGGTGATTCACAAGAGCAGCCCCGGTGGCACCAGCACCTGTGATGATATTTACAACGCCGTTGGGAAGTCCCGCCTGCTGGCAGACTTCAGCGAATAGAAGGGCGGTCAGTGAGGTGGTTTCAGCCGGCTTAAGAACAACGGTGTTACCTGTTGCCAAGGCTGGAGCAACTTTCCAAGCCAACATCAGCATGGGAAAATTCCAAGGAATAATCTGACCGACAACTCCGTGTGGTTTTGGTTGATCGCCCAATCCCGCGTACTTCAATTTATCTGCCCAACCGGCATGATAGAAAAAGTGCGCAGCAACCAGGGGAATATCGGTATCGCGGGATTCACGGATTGGTTTGCCGTTGTCGAGAGTCTCTAAAACCGCAAACTCGCGGGCGCGTTCTTGCAAGATTCGTGCGATGCGAAAGAGGTACTTACCGCGCTCGGCAGCAGAAAGTTTGCTCCACACCTTTACATAAGCCTCACGCGCCGCCTTTACCGCCAGATCTACATCGGCTGAGTTCGCTTCGGCAATCTCTGCAAGTTTTTTACCAGTTGCAGGATTGATCGTGGCAAAGTAATTGCCAGAGCGGGGGGCCACAAATTTTCCATTAATAAAGAGCTTGTACCTATCGGCAATCGTGACAATAGAAGTCGACTCCAGCGCGGGTGCATATTCAAAGGGGTTCATATATTCGCTCTCAGTCCAGGGTCACGTAAGAAGGGCTAGCGTAGTAGCCATCCCTCATCTTCATTCGTTGCAACAATAAATCATTGAGAAGCGCGCTGGCACCGATTCTAAATAGTTGCGGTGTAAGCCATTCTGGGCCAGCCACCTCATTGACGAGAACAAGTTGCTTGATTGCATCTTTGGTGTTTCGAATGCCGCCCGCTGGTTTAACACCAATGCGCACCTTGGTCATCGCAAAGTAATCTCGGACCGCTTCGAGCATAACGAGCACAACCGGGGCGGTAGCCGCAGGTGCAACCTTGCCCGTGCTGGTCTTAATAAAATCAGCCCCAGCCAACATGGCTAGATAGGAGGCTTTGCGTACATTATCGAGAGTGACGAGTTCTCCGGTTTCGAGAATCACCTTAAGGTGGGCTTTATCGCCGCACAGCTCTTTGATCTTTACTATCTCATCGAAGACTTCGCCATAGCGCCCTGAGAGAAAAGCACCACGGTCTATCACCATGTCGATCTCAGCAGCGCCGGCGTTGATGGCATCCATGGTGTCCTGGGCCTTTACGGCAAAGGAGGCGCGTCCTGACGGAAACGCGGTAGCGACCGCCGCAACGGGAATTGCTTTGCCACCTATTTGATCGAGAGTTGTGCGTGCAATGTGAACCATGTCGTTATAGACGCAGACCGCACCGACCGAAGGGACTGATGGATCGGTGGCATCAGGACGCACCGCCTTGGCGCAGATCGCCCGCACCTTGCCAGGAGTGTCCGCTCCTTCGAGTGTTGTTAGATCGACCATCGAAATTGCCATGTCGATTGCCCATGCCTTGCTCGTGGTCTTGATGCTTCGGGTTGCCAACATCGCGGCGCGCGCATTGACCCCAACTTCGTCAACACGGGGTAGCGTCTGTAGAAAAGCCTTAAGTGAAGCCTCGGACGAATCAATAATCATTCGAAGAATCCGATTAGCACAGGAGTCAATTGTGCAACTAATTTATCTGCGAGTTGATGGTCTGCAGCCGAATCGCTCTTACATACGACTTCAATGTAACACTTCACTTTTGGTTCGGTGCCGCTAGGGCGAATGATCACACGTACATCCTTTTCGAGGTAGAAACGCAATCCATCGGTTGGAGGCAGAGCACCGTTAGGAAGGAGCAGATCATCGAAGCGCAGGACTTTCAAACCAGCGATCTGAGTGGGTTGCGATTGGCGAATTTCATTGAGAACCCGCCCAATACTTGGCAACTCTTTTACCCGAATAGATATCTGTACCGTCTTGTGGAAGCCATAGCGATCATTAATCTCCTTGAGGTACTGGGAGATGCTAGAACCTTGTGATTTCAACTCCCCTGCGATCCGCGCCAACATGATCGCTGCTGATACGCCATCTTTGTCATTAACGGTCTGCGGATCAACGGAATATCCGATCGCCTCTTCGTAACCAAATCCCAGGTTCTCTAACTTTGCTAGCCATTTGAAACCAGTGAGGGTTTCATGAAACTCGATGCCATGGCGCTTCGCAATTTTGCTTAAGAGAGAGGATGAAACTATGGAGTTAGCGAAGCATCTCTCGCGGTAATTTTCGGGAGCAGATGTCGCCAGGTATTCACCAAAGAGGCCGCCGAGTTCGTCACCGGTAAGCATGCGCCACGTTCCGCCATCGTTCATGGCAGCTGCGCAGCGATCGGCATCTGGATCATTGGCAATCACAACATCGCCCACACTGGCACGCGCCACTTCAAGGGAGAGATCAATCGCCCCTGGTTCCTCTGGGTTGGGAAATGCCACGGTGGGGAAATCTGGATCTGGAGCGGTCTGCGCTTTCACCAAGATTGGCGCTGCATAGCCCGCTTGGGCGAATACCTTTTCGACGGTCTCGGTGCCAACCCCATGCATCGCGGTGTAAACAGCTTTCACTTCGTAAATAGTTGGAGCGATGCTGGCGGTGCGGGCTACATAGCGGTCAAGAACGTCATCATTCAGAATGGTCCATTCGCTGCCGCGATCAAGTAAGTGATTTTGCTTAGCTATATGCGCGGAAATTTGCTCATCCGCGGGCGAAACGATCTGGGAGGCGTTGTAATTGATCCCATCTACGACTCCCCCGAGATAGACCTTGTAGCCATTGTCCTGCGGCGGGTTGTGGCTCGCGGTCACCATGATTCCGCAATCCACTGTGAGATCCCTTACTGCATATGCCAAGACGGGTGTTGGCAGCGGCCGTGGCAATACGAAGACCTTCATGCCGGCGCCGTTGAAAATTGCAGCGCTCTCGAAGGTAAAATCTTCTGATCCATGGCGCGCATCGCGTCCAATAACAACGGTGGTTAAGCCGCGCTCTTTCATATAAGCAGCAATTCCCGCTGCCGCTCGTGAAACAACGGCGCGATTCATGCGCGATGGGCCAGGACCAATTGGTCCACGAAGTCCAGCGGTTCCAAACTGTAGAAAACCGGAGAAGGCTGCTTTCAGTTCGCCTTCATTACCGCTATCCAACCAACTCTGAAGTAATGCAGCGGTCTTGGGATCTGGATCGAGCCCAATCCATTCCTCTACTTCGGCGCGAAGTTCTGCGGAGATCATATTTTATGTAATACCTTGCTCAAGAGTGCGCCCATCTTGCCAGCAGCCGCTTTACCCGCGGCCATAACTTCTTCGTGACTCAACTTCTCGCCGGTAATTCCCGCTGCAGCATTTGAAACAAGTGAGATGGCGACAACTTCTGCGCCTAGTGCGTGTGCAGCGATCGCCTCTGGAACTGTGGACATTCCCACCAAGTCACCACCAATTACGCGGATCATGTTGATCTCAGCTGGCGTCTCGTAGGAAGGGCCGCGCCAATGCGCGTAAACCCCTTCTGCCAGTGAGGGATCTTCAGCACGCAAGATGGCCCGAATGCGCTTGCTATATAAATCTGTAAGGTCCACAAAGTCAGCGCCGATCAACGGGCTTACCGCGGTCAACGAGATGTGGTCCTTGATCAAAACGGGTTGGCCCACCGCATAATCGCGATTGATCCCACCGCAGGCATTTGTAAGCACGATGGTTTTACAACCTGCTTTTACAGCAGTGCGGACACCATGAACCACTGGCTCAATTCCTTTGCCCTCGTACAAATGTGTGCGACCTAAAAATACCAAGGCGCGAATCGTGCCTTTGGCACCTTGGAGATCGTACGAACGGATCTTTCCACCATGACCAACGACCGTAGGGGCTGGGAATCCAGGTAGATCAGTCGCTTCAAATTCATGCGTTGGAGTGCCGAGAGCATCGGCCGCCGAGACCCAACCAGATCCCATCACTAGGGCAACATCGTGGCGTTCTTTTCCGGTAAGTCGTGCTAATTCGGCTGCGGCGAGCGCAGCGGTTCCTAGTGGATCTGAATATAGGTCGCTCATGGGAGAAATCTACTGCCTGTCTTATGGATAAAGTCCACGTAACTTGTGCGCTTCGGCAACTCTGCCTACACCCAACATTAACGCGGCCTCGCGCCAGGTCACCCCTTTTTTCGATGCGGTGGCTTCCACCTCATCGAAGGCCTTCATCATGATAGAGGAGAGGTTGGTCTTGACTTCATCAGCGGTCCAGAAGTAATTCTGCTTATCTTGCACCCACTCGAAGTAAGAGACGATTACACCACCGGAGTTCGCCAAAATATCCGGCACAACCAGGATGCCCTTATCGTGCAAGATGGCATCGCCACTCGGGGTCGTAGGTCCGTTAGCACCTTCCACCACAATCTTGGCCTTAACCTTGCTCGCCGTCGATTCGGTAATGGAATCAGAAAGCGCTGCGGGAATGAGGACATCGACATCGAGATGCAAGAGCTCCTCATTGGAAAGGCGATCCGTGCCTGGGAGATCCAGATTCTTGTGCTCCAAGAAATGTTCCCAGAGCGCAGTCACATTCGGGAAACCAGTAACGCCGCCGGTCACATCGCTGACGGCGACAACTTTCATTCCCATATCTTCCACCGAACGAGCCGCCCAATATCCAACTTTTCCAAATCCTTGAATCGCAACACGAGCGCCCTCGATCGGCATCCCCTTTACGCGCAGCGCCTCACGAGTCGCAATACCAACACCATCACCGGTGGCAGAGGTGCGGCCTAGGGATCCACCAAGCACAATGGGCTTACCCGTGACTACCCCAGGCACCGAAAATCCTGCATTCACCGAATAGGTGTCCATCATCCAAGCCATATTGCGCTCATCGGTTCCGACATCAGGGGCGGGTATATCGCGCTCTGGGCCAATGATCGGCAAAATTTCTGAGGTGTAGCGACGAGTTAATCTCTCATTTTCACGCAACGAAAGTGTTGCTGGATCAACTGCTATCCCACCTTTGGCTCCGCCGTAAGGCAGATTGGTGAGTGCGCACTTCCAAGTCATCAACATCGCCAGGGCAATTGTCTCGTCGAGATCTACATCGGGGTGGTAACGCACACCACCTTTAGATGGGCCGCGGGTCGTGGAATATTGCACTCGAAATCCGTCATACATTTCGACTTCGCCGTTATCGCGACGTAGCGGAACCGCTACTTGCAATACTCGCCTTGGTGTTGAAAGGGTCTGCCAGTCATTCTCTGAAAGGCCTAATTGATCGATTGCGCCTCGTAATTGCGAGAGCGCTGTAGCTAGCGGTGACTCCATTGTCATGCCCGTTAGAGTATCTCTTAAATGCAACAGTTTCTACTGTCGCGCTGCCGAAGCCTCATCTGCCCATGCACTTTCCAGGGTTTGTTTAAAAGCTTCCAGGGGTTGTGCACCAGATATTCCATATTTCATGTCGAAAACAAAAAATGGAACACCTGTAGCGCCGAGTTGCCCCGCCAGATTGCGATCAGCAATTACTTCATCTACATAAAGATTGGATGTGAGTAGATCATCGGCCTTATCTGCATCAATTCCTACACCTACCGCGGCCGAGACCAAATCCGCATGTGAGAATACCGACAGGGATTTTTCAAAATAATTCGAGAAGAGAGCTTCGAGTAGTTCATCCTGCTTTCCCTCGGTGGCAGACCAGAGCAGAAGGCGATGGGCATCAAATGTATTGCCCGAGAAGGTTTCATCAAGGTTGTAGCACAGGCCTTCGCCATCGGCTACTACACATACATTTGCCTGCATCTGAATAACTTGCTCAACCGAAGCCTGATATTTTTCCGCAAGATAACTCTTGGTTAATACCGTCTCCTTTATATCGGGCTGCAATTGAAATGCTCGATGCCGAATGGTTATCTGATCGCGATGCGGGAAAGTCTCCAAAGCCTTTTCTAGACGTCGCTTCCCAATGAAACACCACGGACACACGACATCGGCCCATACATCGATGATCATAAATCCATCATACGCTGTGAGCAGAGTAACAAAGGCGATGAAATATAAGATTTTGAGGGCTGGCACCGCGCAATTTACCGATTATCTACTTCGTATCTACCTCGACTCTCCTACGATTACCACATGCGAAGAATCTCCCTAGAGCAGCTAAAAACGGTATTGAAAGATCTCCCAGATAATCCACGGGTGGTTGTCTCCGGGAATTTTGCAATGCCTAAGGCGCTCATGTCGGCCTTTGATGCCCAAGTACCCCAATATCGATTGCACATGCTCAATGCACAAGTTGAAATCCCCCACCGCGAGGGCGTTTCATATGAGTCGGCATTTATTGGCGCAGGGATGCGAAAGGTGGATAACCTCACTTACATTCCTTGCCGGCTTTCTCTACTTCCGGTCCTCATTAAGAGTCACCTCAAACCCGATGTGGTACTTATTCATACCTCGCTCCCTCGCTTTGATACGGTTTCACTTGGGACTGAGGTCAATATTTTGCCGGCGGCTATAGAATCGGCGAGAGCTAACGGTGGCATCGTCATTGCGCAAGCCAATCGGCATATGCCATATACCTACGGGGATGCGCAGATCTATGAACATGAGATTGATTTCTTGGTGGAATCCGATGAGCCGCTCACCGAGCACCACTCTAAAGGGCTCACGCCTATTGGCCGAGCCATCGGGGAGAAGATTGCCCCCATGATCAAGGACAACTCCACTCTGCAACTTGGCATAGGCGCCGTTCCCGATGCCACACTTGAGCTTCTCAAATCCAAAACCGGAATGCGTATCTGGACTGAAACTTTTAGCGATGGCGTGCTTAATATGGAAGAGGCGAGCGCACTCGATGATGGTGTTCCCATTACGGCTTCATTCGTCTTTGGAACCAAGCGCCTTTACGAATGGCTACATCTCAATCGCCGCGTCCGCATGTTTCGTACCGAGAAGACAAATGATCCCTCTCAGATTGGTAAGCAGGCTCGAATGACGTCGATCAATGGGGCCTTGCAAGTTGACCTCTACGATCAAGCAAATGCCTCCCGCGTACGCGGCAAGATTTACTCTGGCTTTGGCGGTTCCACTGACTTCATCACCGGTGCTCTGCACTCCACTGGAGGTCAATCCTTCATGGCACTTCCCTCTTGGCATGCAAAATCAAATTCTTCGACGATCATTCCGCTTATCGATGGTGCGGTGACGAGTTTTCAGCACTCCCATGTAGTTACTGAAAATGGAATCGCGCGCTGCTTTGGTATGTCCGAGCGTGAACAAGCCGAGAATCTGATCGCCTTTGCCGCTCACCCCGATGCCCGCACATCTCTCACTCAATCCGGACGCGATATGGGGCTGCTTGACTAATTCACGCAGTTAGACTTCCCACCATGCACAATCGCGTCAAAGATTATGGAGCGGTCGTCTTCGCCGGTATCTGCTTTGGAACTACCGGCACCGCGCAAGCCCTTGGCCCCAGTGGTTCATCTCCTCTCGTTGTTGGCGCATCGCGCCTTCTGCTCGGATCGATATTTCTCTGGGCATTTCACCACCTCCTCAGAGCCGGCGGATCGAAAATCAGAGTTTCTGACTTAATTCTGGGCGGAGTGGGTGTCGCCCTGTATCAGATCTCATTCTTCTCGGCCGTTCGTTCTACTGGCGTAGCAGTGGGAACTTTGACCGCGATCGGCTCTGCGCCGGCGCTCACGGGAATTGTTGGATACCTTATTAATAGAGAGGTACCGACCCGTCGATGGTTCTCGGCCACGCTCATTACAACCGTGGGAATCGTCTTTCTCACCGGGGCTAAAGGATTTACCCATTTCAATCTCACGGGCGTGCTTCTCGCCTTAGGCGCGGGCGCTTCCTACTCACTCTTCGCCGTTGCAAGTAAGCGAGCGATGAACGGCGGAGCCTCCTTTACCGAAGCGATGTACAAAATATTTGGCCTGGGAGCGATATTGCTGCTCCCCTTCTTCATGATTGGCATGAACCACTTCCTGGTAACAAGATCGGGATTTTTGATGGTGCTCTGGCTCGGGATCGTCCCCACAGCAATTGCTTATATCGCCTACGCCTATGGCCTCAATCAAATCCGAGTTGCAACGGCCTCCACACTCATCTTGGCAGAACCGGCCACCGCTACTCTTCTCGCCGCACTCGTACTGAGCGAGAGTCTTAACATCTACTCGTGGCTAGGTGTAGTAATAGTTGCCGCCGGACTCATCTATCTCTCCCGAGAATAGTCACTCTTCCGATGCCGGGACCTCGTCATGGAATATTGCAGGGCCAAATACCGCAAGAATAACCAGCGCAGCGAGACCGGCGACGAGCAGTAGCTTTCTTGTTCCCAACCAATCAATGAGTGGTCCAGAAATGAGCAAGGCCCCAATCATCCCAAGATTAATAAAGGCATTAAGCGCAGCGCCGATTCGACCCCGCATATCGCTGGGTGAGCGTTGAATGAAAATAGTCGAAATCAAATTGGTGAGTATCGAAATCAAAATACCCAAAAAGAGATCAAGTATAAGAACAATGGACCAATGTCCAGCAAAGCTCATCCCGATGATGCAGAGCGCAGTACCACCCAAGACGATGGCGATGGCTTTGGGCTGTTGACTCACTTGAATAGTTATTTGCATGAGCAGAACTCCGCCCATAATCATTCCGAGCGCTGATGCAGCCCCCGATAACCCATAAATGAATACTGAGGCGTGAAGTACCTTGGTGAGCAGAAAGAGATTTGCGATGCTGAGCGTGCCCGCAGCGAAGAGAAATGCCGAAATTAAGATCGCAAGGGCGCGGAGATAACGATTCTGGAAGATAAATTTCATGCCATCGCTGGCTTTGATCTTTTCCCCCGCTGCGGCCGCCTCCGACTTTCGATCCACTCCAAGCATGGTGGGCGCAAAGGCGAGAATTACGAAGGTAA
>JBAXVT010000049.1:0-11088 GCA_037128715.1 Actinomycetes bacterium | reverse complement strand
TTGCCAACTTCCTTGTAATGCGCGACGACTTCATCATCGTTAGCTCGGTATGCATTTGGTGGCAAGAGCATTACTGCATGAGCACCAGCCTCGGCGGCGTGCTCGGCCCACTTGCGGGATTCAGCGGCACCATAAGCACCAACTCCAGCTACTACATGAAAACCATTTGGAGCTGCGCTTATTGCGGTCTCTAGAATCTTGGTGCGCTCGGCATCGCTCAGCACCTGGTATTCGCCGAGTGATCCGTTCGCAACTACTCCCTGAGTTCCGTTAGCAGCCAACCATTCCACGTGTTCCGCAAATCTCTGAAAATCTACTTCGAGTTCGGCATTGAAGGGAGTAGCAGACGCGGTGATGATTCCATGCCATGGCTTTGTCATAGCGTCACAATAATCCGTCTTGCGCGAGTTCACCAAGTGTTATGGGAGCGATTATTGGACGATATACACCTTTAATGCGTTCTGAATCTGGGCTAGTGAGTAGATCGGCTATGTTCCGTGAACAGATTCGCCCCTGACACATTCCCATTCCACATCGCGTCATCAGTTTTGCGCTACGGGCGTCATCTGCGCCCAACTCTGCGAAGGCGCTTTGAATCGCCGCATGGGTTACCTCTTCACATCTACAGATTATGGTCTCTGGAGTGAGCCAACTCTTCCAGCCCAATGCGATCGGATAAACGCGCTGCAAAGTCAGGGCAAAGCGTCTGGCCTTGCGCCTAATTTTCTTTAATTCGCGCAGGTTTGTCCGAGAACCGGAAGCAGCCAGCCCAGCAATTGCGCCTTCCGCTAAGGAGAGTGCGGAGCCACCGATTCCAGTGATCTCACCTGCGGCAAATATGTGAAGTTCTGAGTGCGCCGAACTGGCGCGCTGATTTTCATCCACCGCCACGACTACCGAGCCATCTGCTGCAACTTCTTCTTTTAACCCCAACGCGCCCGCCATTGAGGTATCAGGAGTAAAGCCCCATCCGATGGCGGCGACATCACAGTTGATTGAGTATGTCGATGTGATATGAAATTCTGCATCTATATTGGCTACGGTAATCGAGTCGAGGAGACCATCACTGCCCGCATGCGCGGCGACGACGGCCTGTTTAAAACGCATCTCTACCTTGGCTTTACGTAAGGTGAGAAGGTAACCCAGCCCCTCGCTGATCTTCGCTGGATTTTGTAGCAAGGAGAGAATTTCTGGGAGCCAGGCAAATTTTCCGGCGGCCTCTATCAGCCCAACAACTTTCCCGCCGTGAGAACTTAACCCTGCTGCAACGGGTAGTAGGAAAGGACCGCTACCAGCCACGACAATCCGTTTGCCAGCAATTACTCCATTGCCCTTTAGAAGAGATTGCGCCGCACCAGCAGTCATCACGCCGGGGATATCCCACCCCGGAAATGGAAGCGAGCGATCGTAAGCCCCAGTAGCAAGGATCAATCGGCTGGTAATAAAAGCACCATCCTGGCAGCGCAAAACGACCTCTCCGTTAATAACTGAAGCGCTCCAGATAGTTGTGTTGGGGTAGATCGTGATTCTGGGATTAGCAATTACGGCATCCATCAGAAGTGAGCCCTGATCGAAGTTGTGGTGACGAGATTGATCATCGCTTTCGATCCCAGTGTGTCGCCAATACTGTCCACCTAGACGGGGCGCTGAATCTAGGAGCGCAACGTTGCAGCCGGCATTGGCCGCGTACTTGGCGGCGTTGAGTCCAGCCGGGCCACCACCGATCACAATGACTTGATGTCTAAGCTCCATCTTGCACCGCCACAGCCATACCCGCTTTAACTTCTGTTATACAACTCCGTTGGTTGGGTTGACCGTCAATAGTGATTAAACAATCGAAGCAAACCCCAATACCGCAGAATATTCCGCGCGGCTTACCTGCAGCGCGCGTGAGCCGCGTAATTCTCTCATTATGTGCAATAAGAGCAGCAGCCACTGACTCTCCTTCGCGCGCAGTGAGTTCAACTCCATTAAAAGTAAAGGTGATCACGAGGCTGCTGCCTTTGCGAATCGAGCCGGAGCAAATGGGGTGGGATCCATAAATGAGGGACGGTCAAATATTCCATCACAGATTAATTGGGCGCTAGCTGGAGCCAACCCAATGCCCGCTCCTTCATGGCCCGCATTGTGCCAAAACCCTTTAAAAATGGGGTCTTCGCCGATGACCGGCAGGTGGTCGGGAGCATAGGGCCGAAAGCCCCGGTATGCGCGCAATAGTTGAATATCAGCCAAGATCGGAAAGAGCGCTATCGCTTGGCGCGCCAAGATTCTTAAGATCTCGAAATCAATTCCATCTTGGAAGCCCACTCTCTCGCGCGAAGCACCAATCAGAATTGTTCCGCTCTGCGTTCCTTCAACCACTGCGCTCGATTGTAGATCAGCATCACCGCTGGATACATTGGCAACGTATTCCGCGTCATAAACTTTATGAAAGATGATTTTTCGGGTTGGCGCGGAGACGAGAATGAATCCGCGGCGAGGTGCAATGGGAAGCGCTGACCCGGCGAGTTGGGCGATCTGCCCCGCCCAAGTTCCGGTGGCATTTACGATAATCGGAGAATTAAAAGTGCCCTTGCTTGTTACTACTCCAGTGACTGACCCACTCCGAGAGTTGATTGCGGTGACGTTCGCTCTAGATACAAATTCCCCACCACGCGCCCGCACCGCACGCAGGATATGTGCCGCGGCAAGCATCGGCTGGCATTGCGCATCCTGCGGATAGAAAGCACCATCTGTAATCGAATGAGCTAAGTGTGGTTCCAGCACACGCAACTCTGCCACCGATATATCTTGCGCATCAATACCAGCAATACGTTGTGCAGAAGTCAGCGTGCGTAATGCCCTCAGGCCATCCTCGCTGCGTGCTACAACCAATCCACCTTTGGCTTCTAACTCAAATCCTCCGCCGATATCTTCCTGAATCTCAAACCAGGCATCGCGCGATCGCAGCGCCAAATCCAGTTCGGGACCAGGTGCTTTATCGCTTACCAGAATATTTCCTTCACCGGCACTTGTTGTACCACTAGCTATATTCCCGCGGTCAATGACTAGTACCTTCATCCCCGCATTGGTGAGGGAGAGCGCTGTAGATGCTCCGACAATCCCTGCGCCAATAACGATGGCATCAGGGTTGGTATTCACGTCGGCAAGACTATTCCAAATTGAGAAGTTTCAGCAGGCGAGTTATCTCTACTGCGACCTCAGTGCGAGCAGATCCCAGGTATTTACGCGGGTCTACCAGCTTTGGGTCGTTAGCCAAGATAGTTCTGATCGCGTCGGTAAAGACGTGGTTGAGGTGGGTCGCAATATTAATTTTTCGCATGCCAGCACGGACCGCGCTCTGTAGATCGAGGTCACCCACACCAGATGAGCCATGTAAAACTAGAGGCACGGGCACCACGGCATGAATCTGAGCGATTAAATCAAAATCTAGAAGTGCATCTCGGCTAGTCATTGCGTGAGATGAGCCCACAGCAACAGCAAGAAGATCAACCCCGGTTTCATCGACGAAGGACTTGGCAGCGGTGGGATTGGTGCGAATTCCAGGAGCGTGAACGCCATCTTTACCGCCGATCTCTCCCAGCTCGACCTCAATCGTGGCTCCGTACGAGTGTGCCAGGGCAGCCATCTCTTTAGAGGTATTTACATTCTCTACGAAATCTAACTTCGATCCGTCATACATAATGCTGTCATAACCCAGATCGAGAGCTTTACGAATTAATTCAGTGTCTTCTGCATGATCTAGGTGGACAGAGGTTGGCACGGTTGCGGCAGCGGCGCAGGATAGAGCCGCCAAAGAGATGGGTTCCAAAGCCCCATGATATTTAATAGCGTTCTGGCTAATTTGTAAGATGACGGGAAGGCCGGCGCTTTGCGCCCCGGCAATAATGGCCTCGGCGTGTTCAAGCAGAATTACATTAAAAGCCCCGACCGCAGTGCCTGCCTTATCGGCTCGGTGAATAATCTCAAGCGATGACAATTTTTACACCCGCTCCTTCTAATATAGCTGCGGCCTTATCGGAAATACCTTCATCGGTGATAATCGTGTCGATCTGTTCTCTGGTGCGAATCATTGCAAATGCACTCCGTTCAAATTTTGATGAATCGGTCACGATGACGACCCGGGCGGCTCGCGCCGCGATCTGCTGGTTTACTCTTGCTTCATCTTCATGTCGCGCAGTTGCCCCCACATTTGGATCAAGCCCTTCAACTCCCACAAAGGCAATATCAATAGCCACATCGTTGAGAACTTGTTCGGCGTACGGCCCAGTAAGTTCGTAGGACTGGGGGCGAGCTACGCCACCGGTTACAACAATCTTGATGTGATGGCGCACCGTTAATTCGGTGGCAATGTTGAGCGCGTTGGTGACGATGGTAAGCGAAGGTGGGTCACCGACATCGCCCGGACCAAAAGTTGGAGACTTGGCCAGAACGCGCGCAATCTCAGTAGTAGTTGTGCCACCATTGAGGCCCACTACCTGGTGGCGTAAAACCATCTGAGCTGCAACCAGAGCAATTCGCTTCTTGGCATCTTCCTGCCGCGCGATTTTGTAGGTGAGTGGCAATTTAAAGGAACCGCCAGTTGCTACTGCGCCCCCATGTGTTCTATTGAGGAGTTGTTGCTCCGCTAAAACGTCAAAGTCCCTGCGGATTGTGGCGGAGGAGACGTGCAATGAGAGCGCTGCCTCGTCTACTTCCAGGCTGCCCTGTCGTATCAAGAGTTCCAGGATCGCATTGAGCCTAGATTGACGGCTCACTTCACGCTACCAGCCGTAAGGCCGCTCACCAGGTACTTCTCGATCATCGCGAAGAGAATTACGACAGGAACGATTGCAATGAGTGAACCCGTAAAGAGGTACTGCCAATGCACTTGGTACTGACCAATCAGTGACTCCAGCCCCACGGTAAGAGGCTGATGAGCCGGAGAGCTCTCGATGGTTAAAGCTATAACAAACTCATTCCAAGCGGAGATGAATGTAAAGATGAAGGCAGTCACCAACCCGGGCAGGGCTATCGGCAGAATAATTTGCCGTAGAGCCTGCATCCGTGAAGCTCCATCGATCCAGGCAGCCTCTTCAATTTCGACAGGAATGCTGGCGAAGAAACTGGAGAGAATCCAGATCGAGAAGGCCATATTAAAGGCGGCGTAAACCAAGATGAGTGCCATCCAGGTATTGACGAGATGAAATCTGATTATCTCTCGAAATATACCGATGATAAGTGATGTGGGAGAGAACATCTGGGTAACGAGCACCAAGAGCAAGAAAGCATTGCGCCCTTTGAATTTATTACGCCCGACGTAGTAAGCCGCTGGAACCGCCAAGAGTAATACCAGGATGGTTGCCGAGAGCGATACCACAATGCTGGTGCGCAGGTATTGGGCCAAAGGTAGTTGTTTCCAGATAGTGATGTAGTTAGACCAGGTCCAATGCTGCGGGAGGTAAGTAGTAGGGATAGTGAGAATTTCAGATTCGGATTTAACTGAAGTAATCATCATCTCTATATATGGAGCGAGAAAGATGAGAGCGATAGTCCATCCTGAGATCGTTAAAGTGACCTTACGCCCCGTGATCTTCTTTCGGGGTTTCTTTTTCAGTTGAGTGGTCATTATGAGTCATCCCTCCAGCGCGATACCTTGAGGAATAAGACGATGAAGAGCAAGATGATTCCAAAATTGATGGTCGCCATCGAAGCTGATTGCGCAATATCGGCGTTACGGAAAGAAATTTTATAGGCCAGCGTGGTTGTGGTGTCGGTCGAATAACCTGGTCCACCAGTGGTCATCACCCAGATAATCGGAAATGAGTTGAAGACGTTGATGAGATTAATAACCATTGAGATAAGGAGCGCGGGACGCAGCAATGGGAAGATAATATGCTTGTAACGTTGCCATCCTGAAGCCCCATCAACCGTTGATGCTTCCATGATGTCTTCGCCAATCGTTGTAAGCCCGGCAAGAACAACATATGTGGTAAAAGGCACCGATACGAAGATTGCAACAACGATGAGCCAGGTAAATGATTGGGTTTGCGAACCCAAGAATTGTTTCGGTTCTTGAATTAAACCGAAAGATATAAGAATGCGATTGAGAACACCGTAGTAACCATTGAGAATCCAGAGCCATGAAGTCGATGTCATAACCACCGAGGCGGCCCAAGGGACTATGAGCGCGTAGCGAACGAAGCGTCGTCCTGGGAACTTGGCATGCAAGATTTGAGCCACGGGTAGAGAGATGAGAACTGTTATAACGACGATAGAGATAGTCCAGATAACTGTGCGTTCTAGTACCGCGATCAGATTGGGATTGCGAAAGAGGGTGCGGTAATTACTTAAACCAGCAAATCCGTGGGAGGTACCGGTTGGATCGATACTCATAAATGAGGTTTTGACCATCTCGTAGGCCGGATAAAGGACCATCAAGAAGATCACCGCCATTGCTGGACCGATCCATGGGAGCGCTCCTATGCGGTAGCGCTTGCGAACGGTGGTCAACAGATCCCTACTCTCTTAAATTTAAGAATATTTCTCCAATAATATTGGGGGCTCGCATTAACTGCGAGCCCCCAACCTCTTCTATTTATTACTTAGCAGCAGCTGCTGCGGTTTGCAGCTGACCGAGAACCTTTGCAGGATCTCCGGTTACTGCCTGACCAATTCCTTGCTGGATCTGGCCCTTTACAGAGTTCCAAGAAGCGATATCTCCTGGGTAGAAGACTGCATTTGGAAGCAACTTAATGAATGGAGCAAGTGCTGGATCTGATGCAGCCTTTACGCCGGCAGACTTAGTTGCTGGAATAAATCCACCAGCAGCTACCAAGAACTTGGCGTAGTTAGCAGGCTGGTAGATGAAGTCCATCCACTTTTGAATTGAAGCCTGGTTGCCGTTCTTGCTATAAGCGGTGAAGTAATCCTGGACACCGAGTGTCACTGGCTTGTGGCCGGTGTTTGAAACGAATGACCCAGTTCCAACGTTTAGCTTTGCGCCACCGTTAGATTTAAGCCAACTTCCGAGGAATACAGAGCCGTTGATGAATACAGCCTTGCCAGCCGCGAAGAGTGCTTGAGCACATGCTGTGCGATCGCACTTATCTGGATTTGGTTCGGTGTAACCCTTTTTCACGAGCGACTTGATATAAGTTGCAGTTGCAACGTTCGCAGGTGAATCGAGAACCCATGCCTTGGTTGCATAGTTGTAATAAGTTCCGCCGTTGCCGCCGGACCAAATGTTGAACTCTGCTTGTGCTTCCTCTGGTCCAAGTGGAATTGCGTATCCGTAGATACCCTTCAACTTGCGATGAATGATTCCAAGGGCAGTTGTAAGTGACAACCATGATGTTGGAAGCTTTGTGATTCCAGCCTTAGCCAAGAGATCCTTGTTGTAGAACAAGGCACGTGCTGATGCGAGATCAGGAAGCGCATAAACAACTCCGTTGTACTTAGAGTTATTTAAGAATGCTGGAAGAATGTCAGCCAAAGTTGCTGGCGAAACAATCTTTGAGGCAGGATAGAGAAGACCGGCAGCTGCAGGAGCCGAATAGTCACCCTTGTTAACAACATCTGGTGTCTGTCCGCTGGCAATCTGAGTTGCTACATATTGATCAATGTCGTTCCAGCTCTTCACGATTACATTGACCGTGATATCTGGGTTAGCGGCATGGAAGCGGGTAGCGAAGTCGGTCCACTGATCTTGCTGGGTATGTCCGTCGCCAGGGTAATCGGCGGCGATCATGGTGAGGGTTGTTGCAGCCTGTGAGGGGGTAATCCCTACAGCCATAGTTACAGCGAGAGTCAGGGCAGATACAACTGCCGCTCCGCGTGTCATTCTCTTCATCTATTACTTCCTTTGCCTATAGGCCCGGCGGTACCCGGGTGATGGTCAGGTCGGAGTGACGATTTCGTCCATGGAGTGCTCCGATCTAGCGGTGTGCACACTTCACTACCTTCCATGGGTGAAGTCAAGCACTTTTGCATAAATTTGTTGTTATAAAGCGAAATTTGGCAAAATCGCGCAAATTTTCTTGACTTGATGGGTTATATACCCTTACCGTGCGGACATGAAGAGTGATATTCAGTTCCATGCCGATAGCGAGATCGAAAGCCAACCAGAGATCTGGCGGGAAACCGCCCGCTTTGCCCCGACGGTGGCCCACCTCCTGCCTCAAGCAGGCGAGCGGGTAGCAGTTGTCGGATGTGGCAGCTCTTGGTTCATGTCCCAGGCCTATGCCAGCCTGCGAGAGGCCGCCGGTCAGGGGGAATCCCACTATTTCACCGCTTCCGAGTACATATATACCCGTAATTACGACCGTGTTGTAGCCATCACCCGCAGTGGAACGACAACCGAGACTGTCGAGCTACTCCGCAATCTCAAAGGAAAGGTTCCAACGATCGTCCTGACCGCAGTTCATGGATCTCCAGTGACCGACTTTGCATCAGATTCAATCGTCATGGATTTTGCCGACGAGCAGTCTGTCGTACAGACGCGCTGGGCCACTGCTGCACTTGGGCTCCTTCGCATCCCGCTCGGCACTGACCTCAATGCGCTCGCCTTACAGGCGGAGATCGCACTCAATGAAGATCTTGGCGACCTGCCGAATATGGATGAGATTACCTACCTGGGCACGGGTTGGACGATCGGTCTGGCATCAGAAGCTGCCCTAAAAACTCGCGAAGCAGCGCAGTTCTGGGCGGAGGCCTATCCCGCTATGGATTATCGCCATGGGCCATTATCTATTTCGCAACCCGGAAGGGCGGTGTGGGCATTTGGTGAAATTGAGCCTGCTCTCATCGCAGATATTGCACAAACCGGTGCCACCTTTGAATCATCTACCCTCGATCCGATGGCTCACTTGATCAAGGCACAGCGAGTTGCAATTGCGCTCGCTCGCGTCAAAGGTCTGAACCCAGATTATCCGCGCAATCTCTCTCGCTCGATTATCTTGAATTAATCGGATTGAACTCAATCTCAACTAAAGTGTGCAGATGAAATATGTCGCTGCAATTGATGTTGGCGGCACTTCGATTAAAGCCGCTCTCCTCTCCGAGTCACTTGAGGTTGTAACCACTACCACGGCCCCTACCCCCCAAGACGATCCGACCGGTCGCAAGACGGCAGAGGCGCTCGCCGCCATCGTTAAAGATCTTGGTGCAACTAATCCGGTCAGCGCGGTGGGGTTTGCAGTACCTGGTGCGCTAGATGAAGAGCAGGGCATAAGTCGCTGGACCGGAAACCTTGGCTGGAAAGATCTTCCCATAAAAGAGTTAGTGGCAAATGCAGTTAATCTTCCCGTTGCCTTTGGCCATGACGTGCGCAGTGGCGCAGTCGCAGAATTGCGCAGTGGTGCTGCAAAAGAATTTCGGCAATCTATCTTTATTCCGATTGGCACCGGTATTGCAGCAGCTCTCATTATCGATGGCAAGATCCGCAGCAGCGATGGTTACGCCGGAGAGATCGGTCATCTCAATGTGGGTCATGACATTCCCTGCGTATGTGGATTATCTGGTTGCTTGGAAACCATCTCGTCGGCTGCAGCCATCACACGCGAATACGAGAAGCGAACGGGATATCAGATATCAGCGAAAGAAATTCTGGGGCGTATCAGAAGCGATGATCATGCCTGGCAAGTCTGGGAACAAGCGATTGCCTATCTGGCGGTGGCTTTGGAAGACCTCATCACAATATTGGCGCCAGAAGCGATTATCTTTGGCGGGGGATTATCACAAGCGGGTGCTGCGCTTATTGAACCTCTGCAAGTGATCTTGAGTGAAAGATTAACCTTTCAGCGCATGCCGCAGTTACTTATTGCCCATTACGGGGCTAATGCTGGGACGATTGGTTGTGCCATTATGGCGCTGGACCTTCTAGCGAAAGAGACGGCATGACAACCGGCTTCACAGATATTCACTCTCATGGTGGCGGCGGATTTAGCTTTAGCGACCCCAACCCCGATCACGTTGCTAAAGCGTTAGCAACGCACCGAGCGCATGGAACCACCACTCAAATTGCCAGCCTTGTCACCGAACCCTTGGATGTACTTAAAGCTCAGATCAAGAACTTACTTCCCTTTGCTATCGATGGAAGCATTGCAGGAATTCATCTAGAAGGGCCATACCTCTCCAGCGCCAAATGTGGCGCGCATAATCCAAAATTACTGCGCGAACCAAATTTAGAAGAGATCAAGGAATTAATTGACGCCGGCCAAGGTCATATAAGAATGGTGACGATCGCCCCCGAATTACCTGGTGCAATAGCGGCTATCGCACTCCTTAGAAATCTCGGCGTAACCGTTGCTATCGGTCATAGCAACGCTACCGAGGCAGAAGCAATCTCGGCCATCTCGGCGGGTGCCAGCGTGGTCACACATATGTTTAATGGCCTTCCGGGGCTAGACCACCGAGGCGGGACGATTACAAATGCACTGCTCGTTAACCCTGATATTTTCTTTGAGCTTATATTAGACGGCGTGCATGTCACTCACTCGGCAGTCGAACTCTTGCTTAATTTGGCTCCTGGTCGAATTATTCTTGTTACCGATGCAATGGCCGCAGCAGGCGGTAGTGATGGTGACTACTTGATTGGAGATCTAGCAGTTAAGGTCGAGAAAGGTATCGCGACCCTTGCTTCGAATGGTTCATTAGCTGGAAGTACTCTTACGATGGATTCCGCTTACAATCGTTTTGTAAATGAATTTAAGGTTTCACCAGAAGCTGCGCAATCTGCAGCGATCGATCTAGGAAAGCGGGCACTTGGAATATGAGCGCACTACGTTGGGGTTTTTTGAGTGCAGGTGGAATTGCTACTGCAGTAGCCGATGATTTTCGAATCGCCGGAATTAATATTCAAGCGGTCGGTGCGCGAGATCTAGCAAAGGCTAACGAGTTTGCCGACAAGTTCGGAATTCCTAACCGCCATCAGGGCTACGAGGCGCTCGTCAGCGACCCTGAAGTAGATGCGGTCTACATCTCGACGCCACATCCTTGGCATCATCAGCATGCGCTACTGGCTCTCAACGCGGGTAAACATGTTCTACTGGAGAAGCCTTTCACCATCAACGCTCGCGAAGCACAAGAGATTAAAGAGTTGGCCGCAGC
>JBAXVT010000048.1:0-11317 GCA_037128715.1 Actinomycetes bacterium | reverse complement strand
GCCGGCATGGAATTCTTCTTAGCCTTAGCGATCGCATCGAAGAGAGTTGGATTGCCGTCGATATCCGGGCCACCGTTACGTGCAGCGATTTCAATCGCCTTAATAAGCTTTGCAAAATTCTTAGCACGGCGGGAGTCAATAACCGCCTTCTTGTGCTTTGTCGTTGCCCACTTGGAATGGCCTGACATTTAACTCACCAACCTTGCTCTCGCGAAAATAAGTAGTCGCGCAGTGTTACGCGACAACCGCCTTGCAAACGCTCTCGATAAAGTATCGATGAACCCGATTATCCCCCGTTATTTCCGGATGGAACGAGGTCGCTAGCAAGTTCCCTTGCCGGACCGCAACAGGGTGCAATTCTCCATTAATTTCTACAGAAGCCAAAACTTCGACACCCGAACCTACCGAATCCACCCAGGGAGCGCGGATAAATATGGCGCGAAGGGCGGGCGCGGTGATTCCGAGCATATTCAAATCGGCCTCAAAGGAATCCACTTGGCGACCAAAGGCATTCCTGCGCACCGTGATATCTATGCCACCGAAGCTCTCTTGGCCATCCATAGCGTCTTCAATTCGATCCGCGAGCAGAATCATTCCTGCGCACGATCCATAGGTCGGCATGCCCTCGTGAATTCTTGCGCTGATTCGGTCAAAGAGCCCAAAGATACGAGCCAACTTGGCAATCGTCGTGGACTCTCCGCCAGGTAAAACTAGGGCGTCAATCGAGTCGATTTCAGCCAGCGTTTTTACAGCGACTGCATCTACACCGCACTCAGCCAAGGCAGATAGATGTTCGCGGAAATCGCCCTGCAGCGCTAAAACTCCAACCAGCATGTGAAAGGGGCGGTCTTACCAGCCGCGCTCAGCCAAACGATGTGGAACAGGAATATCAGCGACGTTAATTCCAACCATGGCATCGCCCAGTCCGCGCGATACATCGGCGACAACCTTTGCATCAGTGAAATATGTGACAGCCTTGACGCAAGCGCTAGCGCGGGCTGCAGGGTTGCCAGATTTAAAGATTCCCGAACCGACGAAGACTCCATCCGCACCGAGTTGCATCATCATCGCTGCGTCGGCGGGTGTTGCAATTCCACCAGCCGTAAATAGCACTACAGGGAGTTTGCCGCTTTGCGCTACTTCCTTGACTAAATCATATGGAGCCGAGAGCTCTTTAGCGACGACGTAAAGTTCATCTTCGCGCATGTTGGAGAGGCGACGAATCTCTTGCGAAATCTTGCGCATGTGCGTTGTCGCATTTGAGACGTCTCCGGTACCGGCTTCACCCTTAGAACGGATCATTGCAGCGCCCTCGTTAATACGACGCAGCGCCTCGCCCAAATTGGTTGCACCGCAGACAAAGGGAACGGTGAAGTTCCACTTGTCGATGTGGTTTTCGTAATCAGCAGGTGTCAGTACCTCAGACTCGTCGATGTAATCCACGCCCAGGCTCTGCAAAATCTGTGCTTCTACGAAGTGGCCAATACGAGCCTTCGCCATAACTGGAATCGATACCGCCGCTTGGATCTTCTCGATCATGTCTGGATCAGACATGCGAGCAACGCCACCTTGTGCGCGAATATCTGCAGGCACACGCTCTAGCGCCATAACTGCAACAGCACCAGCATCTTCGGCAATCTTGGCCTGCTCAACATTGACTACGTCCATAATGACGCCGCCCTTAAGCATCTCAGCCATCCCGCGCTTAACGCGACCAGTACCGGTTACCTTCTGGGTGTTCTCCGACATTTCATCTCCTCGTGCGCATCATTGCCCTCTTGGGCTAGTGCCCTTAGGGGCAAGAGTTCTAGTCTACTTTGAAGCAGAGGGTGCTGGCGTACTCAATGTTGGGAAGGCGAAGGTTGGCTGCTGATCGGTAAGGGCCACCCAGACCTGACCCACCGGTAGATAAGCGGGCGAACCATCCTTGAGCGTCCAAGTCGTGGGTTCAGTGGCGCTGATTCGGTTCCAAAACACTGGAATCTCCTGGCCATCGCGTAACAAATACCCGGTTCCCGAGCCAACGGTGTTGCTAAAGGGCGTATAACTTCCCAATTTGTCGTGATAGATCGAAGGAGTGATGCTCACCATTTGAATAAGGAGTGTTGGCGAGCCAAGCTGGGCACCATCCGCCGCTACGTCTAACGCTCCGTTGTAGTACATCTTCCACTTCTGCGTAGCAGCCGACCAAACCGCTCTGTATTTTGCTGCGGGCCACTTTAAATCGACGCTTTTAATCGCTTTCCCACCACTCGGGAGCGGGCCGAACTTCCAACCAACAGATTTTGCAGTCACGATTTTGCGTTGTTCAACATTGATTGACTTATTGAGAAGTGCCTTTGGATTCAACACCATATCCGTTGGTGCGCTTCGCGACGGATCTCGTGAGTAGATGGATGCTGGTTCAGTAGCAGCGCCAATATCTTCTATGTTGGCGGCACGCAGGACAGGCAAAAATTTAGATTGCGCGCCGCTGTACGCCATTCCGACTCGACCGTAATTGGCCATCAGATCGATATCACTTATGCGAGCCGAACGAATAGGGCCGATCTGCGCAGGTAACTTGTTGCTAAATACTGCTGCTAAACGCGTGAGTCCACCTTCGACTTGCTCTATGTAAACCACATCGGCGCTATCCAATCCAATCTGCGGATGTGCTGCCAGAGTGTCGTCAATCTTTACGAAGAGAACCGGGCCGTTGATACCAGGTAGCCCAGTCAATGCGTTGGTAGCGACAACCGCTGGCGGCTTGGAGCCATTTACAGCCGATGAACCGCATCCGGTTAAGAAAAACAGAGAAGCGGCGACGATGCCGACTGTGTAGATCTTGCGTGAACTTGATATCACAGAGAGTCCTCTTCAAATGAATAGATCTTGGGCAACTTTGCTTTTCCAGCAAGGTGAAAGAGGCGATAGATAGGGCGGGAACGTAACTTTGCCACGGAATTAACTGCCTCTAAATGAATTGCGATAGCGAGAGTGATCTTCTCCGTCAGAACAGTAAGTTCATCGAGTAGCGGCAAAAAAATAGAAACCTCACCCAACTTGGCAGATTCACGAAGAAATTTCAGCGACTCAGAGAGTG
The DNA here is from genome assembly GCA_037128715.1 of Actinomycetes bacterium. Classification (GTDB taxonomy): domain Bacteria; phylum Actinomycetota; class Actinomycetes; order Nanopelagicales; family Nanopelagicaceae; genus PALSA-747. The sequence continues at coordinate 8,232 of JBAXVT010000048.1, read as the reverse complement.
AACGCTCGGCATCGTTGCGATCGACAATCGCTTCCTCGCGACTGACATACGCCGATTGGGTAAGAATGAAATCTGTCGCGGGATCGAGATCAGTCTGGTGCGAAATCTCTAACGCCAACGCGGCTCGGCGTTGCAGGAGAGCATCCAAATGTTCCCATGAAGTTTCTACGCGGTGATGCAGGCGATCAAGGCGCGCGGCCGAAAAGGAGAGATACCAAGCGAAGAGAATTACTACCAAGGCCACAATGACGAGTGTCATCACTACCTACCCTTCTTATAACTGGCATTTTCAGAGCCGACAGCAACTTTTCCTTGGCCGGTCATTGCGACCTCGTAGACGCTCATTATCTGGGAAGCGACGCTACTCCAGTCGAACCGAACCGCCGAAACCAAACCATTTTGCGAGAGTTGAAGTAATCGGGAGGAATTACGGAGCAATTCGATGACGCTCTTCGCCAAATCATTGGCATCTTCGGAGACGAAATTGACTCCGCTGTCTCCCTCGGCAAGTAGATCGACAAAAGCTTGGATATTACTCGCGAGCACCGGGGTACCGGAGGCCATTGCTTCCGCCAAGATGATTCCAAAGGATTCACCGCCAGTGTTCGGTGCGATATAAAGATCAAGACTGGAGAGAAATTCGACCTTCTCTGACTCCGAAAGCCTGCCTAGAAATCTGATGTGCTTAGAAACCTGCGGGTCGATCTTGGCGACGATCTTCTCGGGATCGCCGGGACCTGCAACTACAAGCTCCAGATTGGGAAGCGCTTTGAGTATCTTCGGGAGCGCCTCCAAGAGAAGTGGAAGTCCTTTGCGTGTCTCTTCAAACCGCCCGAGAAAACCTATCCGCAACGGAGCGTCCTCTTCTCGCACACGACTTCTCCCCGCAGCATTAAAACGCGAATAATCAATGCCGTTAGGAATAACTACCGCTTCGGTTCCGTAAAGATTATTCAGTGTCGCTTGTGCCATCTCGCTCACGGCAATACGTGCGCTCAATTTTTCGATCATGGGTTCAATGAGAGGACCTACCGAGGCAATAGCGCGCATCTTCGGCGTCGAAGCATGGAAGGTGCCGACCATTGCTCCCTCTGCCGCCCAACAAGCGAGAAGAGAGATGGATGGAATTCCAGGTTCGTGCATGTGCAAGATATCGAAATCTCCCTGCGCGATCCATTGACGAACCCGCGAAGCCGCTATGGGGCCAAAGAGAACCCGCGCGACAGAACCATTGAACGGGATGGGAACCGGACGTCCTGCATTAACGAGCCAGGGGTCAGTAATCGATTCTTCATCACTCACGGGTGAAATGACCGAGACGTAATGACCTAATTGCGTGAAGTGCTCCGCCAATTCTCGAATGTGCATCTGCACACCACCTGGAACGTCCCATCCATATGGGCAGACCATTCCAATGCGCAAAGGTCTACTAATCATTCACGCTCCTTGAAATCGCCGTCGATCCAAATACGTTGCAACATATGCCAATCACTTACGTGATTGACGAGATGACGTTCTAATCTCGACGCAGACTCTTGGATCATCTCTGAAACCTTCTCCTGCGGCGTCCCACTATCAGGAACTGCAATTGCGGGTTCAAAGTGTATTTCAATGCCAGTATCGATATACCGAACAAAAGCCGTTAACAAAGGCGCACCCGTTTTCATGGATAGCACCGCTGGCCCCGCCGGCATTCGTGCCGGGTGGCCAAAGAAGGTCACGTCAACACCATTACGTGAGAGATCTCGGTCTGCAACCAACGCAACCAGTCGCCCCTGACGAAGTCGTTGTGACAGCAGTGCGAGTGACCGCGCGCTGGCATCAAGTACTTCCATGCCGAGCGACTCACGGTATGCCAGAAATTTCTTAAACAATCGTTCTGGTTCCAAGTGTTCCGCAACCGTGACAACAGGTGCACCCGTTTCACAATAGTAAGCACCGGCGCGATCCCAATTACCGGCGTGTGGGAGTGAAACTATTGCGCCTTTACCGGCAGCTAAAGCATCTCGCAATAAGTGATCGTTGATGACGGTCGTGCTTCCTACAATGTCTTCGCTCGACCAGAGTGGAAGTCTGAAAGTGTCACACCAATAGCGCAGATAAGATCGCATTCCAGCTTTGACTGTTGCCTCTAATTCAGGCTCCACAAGATCGGGACGAACTCGTAGGTAGTTAGAACGCAGCCGTTGAACAGGTGCAGGATTGCGTTTGGTGATCTGATCGGCGAGCCAATTCATTAGAGCATAGGCGCGGCGTTCCGGGAGAAGACCCAGAAACTTCCATGCGGCAAAATAGGCGAGATATGTGAAAGACATCGTCACGCACTCGAAGTTGCGCGATAGACAATGAGCAATCTTTCACCGACGGTATAGACACTGGCGAGGGCGAGCAACCAAATTCCTATCGCCAAAATATACGAGAGACCAAAGCCAGCCAACCATGTCGCTAGGAAGATTATTATTAAACGATCTGTTCGTTCCGCTAGACCGCCATTGCAGGTGATTCCTAACCCTTCGGCACGAGCTTTGATGTACGAGACCAACCCGCCCGCAACTAGCGCCACGAATAAGACTGGCACCAAACGATCTTGACTCTTCATCAGGAAGTATGCGATGGAACCTAAGACTGCGGCATCTGAAATGCGGTCGAGAGTGGAATCCAGGAGCGCTCCCCACGTTGATCCTCCGAATTGGGACATGCGAGCCAATGTTCCGTCAAGCAGATCAAAGAGGACAAAGAAGATCGTTATGCCAGTCCCCCAGAGGTAACTCCCTCGGCTGAAGAAGACAATGGCACTCACGCTGGCGCCTAGACCACCAATCGCGCTGAGCAGATTTGCCGTAACGCCACGTCGCAGCAACCATCCGCAGAACGGGGTTATAACGCGCGTTACAGGCGCTTTAATCGAGGCCGAAATCACGATTACATCGTAGGCTCGGATACTGTGCCAGACCTAATCAAATCTCATAAAATTGCCATTATCGGCGGGAAATCCGCAGAGTTGAGCGCTGAATTGGGCGTAACAACTAGTGATCTGGAGAGTTGCGATCTAGCGCTCTTTCTCGTGAGCGCCAATGACGGAATCGTCTCGGCCGATCTAGAGAAATGGCGATTAGCGCGCGATCTCTATATCCCTTCTCTCGTTGTTATTTGCGACTTGGGCGTGAGTGAGATTGATTTCGAAGATATGAGCGCCATAGCCAGCAAAATGCTTGACCCGGTTGTGACTCCCTTTCTCGTTCTTCACGGCGACGACGGAACTCCCGCGGCACTCATTGAACTAGAGAGTTTGCGGATCATTGATTACTCCAGCGGAGTCCAAACTGTTCGAGAAGCCGACCCTGAACACATTGAACTAGTCGCCGAATTTCGGTCAGAGTATCTAGAGGATTTAGAAGATGCAGGTGAAGATAGTTTCTCAGCGGGATTGCTCTTCCCGGCCATACCGTGGGTTGAGGGCACGAGAATCGGTTTAGACCAGATAATAGATTTTCTAAACCACGTTCCAATTACTAGCTAAGGCATCCCGCGTCTCTTGCAAGAGTTGCGATAAAACTTTGGTCTGACCAATAACTGGCATAAAGTTCGAATCACCACCCCATCTAGGCACTACATGCTGGTGGATATGTTCAGGGACTCCTGCACCGGAAACAGAACCTTGGTTCATACCCAAATTGAATCCTGTCGGGTTGGCAACCTTCCGCAATACTTTCATGGCATGCGCCGAGAGTTCGAGAATTTCATCTCGCTCTTCTGCCGTTAAATCAGTTAAGTCGTTGACATGTCGATAAGCGCAAACCAGAAGATGTCCGGCGTTGTACGGGTAGAGATTCATCACAACGTAAGCAGTCGTTCCGCGAGCAACGATCAAACCCGCTACATCATCCAAGGTGGGGATTCTGCAGAATGGACAAGGTACATCGTTATCCGGAAGCGGACGATTTTCTCCCGACAGATAAGAGATCCGATGTGGAGCCCAGAGCCTGGACCACGAATCGGGCATCCCCGCTCCCCCAGTTAATTGCTCGTCCATGTTGGTTAAATCTGAATGCGATTGGTAACGGCCGCTGAAATTTCAGCGATGGCGTCAGCGATAGAGATCCCGTTCTTCTGTTCGCCGTTGCGATATCGGAAAGAAACAGCTCCATTGTTCTGATCTTCTTCTCCCGCAATCATCATGAAAGGAATCTTCTCTAACTGTGCGTTACGAACTTTCTTCTGCATGCGATCGTCCGAGATATCAACGTCCACTCGGATTCCCGCTTTGCGCATCGTCGCTGCGATCTCTTGGAGATACGGCAGGAATGTTTCTGCTACCGGGATTCCGCGCACTTGTACCGGGGCCAACCAAGGAGGGAATGCGCCCGCATAGTGTTCTGTCAGTACCCCAAAGAAACGCTCGATCGAACCAAAGAGCGCGCGGTGAATCATCACTGGTTGCTGCCGAGAACCATCTGAGGATTGATATTCCAGATCAAACCTCTGTGGCAGTTGGAAATCTACTTGGATCGTAGACATCTGCCAGGTGCGACCAATCGCATCCTTGGCTTGCACGGAAATCTTTGGACCGTAGAAAGCCGCTCCTTCTGGATCGAGTACCAGCTCAAGGTTCTGCTTCTCGGCGGCCTGGCGCAGCGCCTCTGTCGCTTCAACCCAGGCTTCATCAGAGCCGACCGACTTTGCTGGGTTGCGAGTGGAGAGCTCTAGGTAGAAATCATTAAGTCCATAATCGCGCAAGAGATTGAGGACGAAGGTCAGCAGGGAATCAAGTTCGCCCATCATCTGGTCTTTAGTGCAATAAATGTGCGCATCATCTTGAGTGAATCCGCGGGCGCGAGTGAGTCCGTGGATTACACCAGATTTCTCGTAGCGGTACACAGTCCCGAATTCGAAGAGGCGCAAGGGCAGTTCGCGGTAGGAACGACTGCTGGATTTGTAAATCAAATTGTGAAATGGGCAATTCATAGGCTTCATGTAGTACTTCTGGCCTTGGCGCTTGATCGTGCCGTCGGCATGCAACTCTTCATCCATGACCATCGGTGGGTACATTCCTTCGGAGTACCAATCCAGGTGGCCCGAAGTTTCAAAGAGCGTTGCCTTAGTTAAATGAGGAGAGTAGACAAATTGATAACCCTCTTCTTCGTGGCGGCGACGCGAATAATCTTCCATCGCGCGGCGAATAATTCCACCCTTAGGATGAAAGACAGCCAAACCGGAACCAATCTCCTCTGGAAAGGAGAATAGATCTAGTTCGCTTCCCAGGCGCCGATGGTCGCGCTTCTCGGCTTCAATCAAAAGTTCGAGATAGGCATCGAGTTGCTCCTGTGCGGGCCAGGCCGTTCCATAAATGCGTTGCAACATTGGGTTCTTCTCTGAACCGCGCCAATAAGCACCAGCAGAGCGCATCAATTTAAATGCCGGAATCTGCTTCGTCGATGGTAGATGCGGACCACGACACAAGTCGCGCCATACCGGTGCGCCATCGCGCCCGAGATTGTCATAAATTGTTAACTCTTTTCCGCCTACTTCAACAGATGACTCTTCATCTCCACTTTTGAGCCCAACAAGTTCACATTTATATGGTTCAGCAGCCAATTCAGCCAGAGCCTCAGCTTCGGTAACAACTCGACGACGGAAGCGTTGACCAGCTTTGATGATCTTGCGCATGGCAGATTCAAGTTTTTCTAAATCCTCTGGAGTAAATGGTTTGGCAGGATCGAAGTCGTAATAGAAGCCATCCTTAATCGGAGGTCCGATTCCAAGCTTGGTCTCTGGAAATACTTCTTGCACCGCCTGGGCCAAAACGTGCGCCGTCGAGTGGCGCAGAACAGCAAGCCCCTCGGGTGAATCAATATCGACAGCTTCGACTGCATCGCCAGCGTGGAGTTCAGTCCAAAGATCCCGTAGCTCGCCATTGATTCGAGCCACGACAACGGTGTTGCGGTCAGCAAAGAGCTGGGTCGGGCGTTGATCGGGCTCAATCTCTCGGGAGAGACCATCTACGGTGACGGCAATAAGTGAAGACATGGCATCAGCCTACCGAATCTGATTGCGCCTCACTCCATAACGCCTCGAAGATCAATTCGCTTTCAAGGCCCACATCTAGCTTCCGCTCACCCAAGGTCGCGACAGGGGTTGCAATCCGCAGACTTGAAATAGCGACCATGGATTGCACATCTTCTAGATCCAGGCGGGATATTTCTCGTTCAACAGCCAAGCCCATTTCGAGGGCAATCTCGCGCATGACTCCGGGAAGAACTCCGCTGCTAAGCGGTGGAGTGATCCACGATCCCCGAATTCGGAAAAGGTAATTGCACGTCGCACCCTCTCCAACGACACCTTTGTCATTGATGAGAAGTATCTCGTCATACCCCTCAAATCGTGCAGAACGAAGCGCATCGAGGTTGTGCCAGTACGGGAAGGATTTGTGGGGACCTTTTCCAGCGACTAACTGCTGATCAACGATCTCAATTTTGAGCGGGGCAGGGTTCCTTATATATGCACCGATAGAGAGTGAGAACTGGGATCCGAAAGAAAGACGCAAGCGGGCCGAGGGGAAACGCGCCAAATATCCGATTGCGGTGCGAATCGATTCTCGCGAAGGTATATCAATAGACAATTCTTTACCAGAACGCTCTGCGCGATCCAAGTGACGATCTAGGAAGACCGGCTTTCCTGCTTCCATGAGCAGAGTTTCAAATATTCCTTCACCGTACTGCCAACCCTCTTCATCGATTCCCCCAGCAATGCCAACCAGGCGATTGGCCTTGAGTTCAGTCTCTCTCCACTCCAAATGTGGATCACTGGGCCAGGTGATTCCAGCGCCGGTTCCAAAATAAATGGTTCTCTCCCGTGCCCAGAAGGTGCGGATTGCGAGACCTAAAAGAGACTGCTCTCCATCGAGCCATCCGATAACCCCGCAATAAACCCCACGAGCAGTTGGTTCGTTCTTACGAATAATCTCTAACGCTGAATGTTTCGGCGCTCCACTTACCGATCCAGCTGGTAGCAGCGCGGTCAGTAACTCATCCCATGAAACGTTGTCGCGCAAGGTGCCACGTATATCTGAAACGAGATGCCGGATTCCGGGATGGTGCTCAATGCGGAGAAAGTCACTCACTTCAACAGATCCCGTTTCACAGATACGACTCAGATCATTGCGCATCAAATCCACGATCATGATGTTCTCGCTCTGATCTTTCACGCCAAAGAGATCAGTTGAGGTGTAATCCAATGTTCCCTTAATAGGGCTCGTCAAAATATTTCTTGCATTCCGACGCAAGAAAAGTTCCGGAGTTGCGCTGGCGATTTCTATCTCGGGTAAGCGAAGGAAGGTGGCATAAGGTGCATGATTTTCCTTCAGCAAATCTGCGAATAGCGAATCGAGAGAGGCCCCATTAAACGGTGTGGATAAAACGCGGCACGCATTGGCCTGATACACATCCCCTGCCGAAACTCTTCTACGTATCTCTTCCACGTAGCTGTAGTACTGCGCCCTGTCTAAAGAACTCTTCCAGATCGATTTGAGTCGTACCCACGGCTTGGTCTCTGGAAACGGTTGATTCTGTTTTACTGTCGAGAATCTGGCGAAGGTTCGCTCACCTTCGAAGGTGATTGCTACAGCCCAAAATCCGCCATTTTTGGTACGGGTAATGTCGGAGGTAACCTCGACTAAACCAGTTGCAAGGATTCCATCCATCCAAAAGAACGGGGCTCCTCTATCCATCTGTGCACTGTAGCCCTTGTCCTCTTAGGGCAGGGATTTCCCCCTCCTTTGGCACTTCGAGTGGCCATAGGCTAGATTTAGCCCTTCAAGTTCAAAGCGGTATCTGAACTCGAAAAATGCGGACGTAGCGCAGTTGGTAGCGCGGAACCTTGCCAAGGTTCAGGTCGCCGGTTCGAACCCGGTCGTCCGCTCTAGTGGATCCAGTGGATCCCCGCGATTTCCGGCACGTTTCGGAAAATATATGGTCGGATGGCCGAGAGGCGAGGCTCAGGACTGCAAATCCTGCCACACGGGTTCAAATCCCGTTCCGACCTCCATAATTACCCAATGAAGACGCTCGCTCTCGACATTGGGGCAACCAAGATAGCGATCGCCCTAGTCGATGCGAATAATCAGATCTCTGAACGCATCCAAGTTTCCTCAAATACCTCGGAACCCATCTGGCCCCTCCTTAAAGAAGCCCTCCAATCTTTCTCAGCAGACCGCATCGGGATTGCATCTGCCGG
>JBAXVT010000047.1:0-11664 GCA_037128715.1 Actinomycetes bacterium | reverse complement strand
TAGAGCGCTTCCCTGATAAGGAAGAGGTCGGAGGTTCAAGTCCTCCCAGGCCCACCAGATTTCCTAGCCCAAGCCACTTCGGATAGGGTACGGATTCTGTAATAAAGATGGGGCCTTAGCTCAATTGGTAGAGCGCCTGCTTTGCAAGCAGGAGGTCAGGAGTTCGATCCTCCTAGGCTCCACTCCGCTTCAATCACGCGGAGAACGAACGATCAGCGCCCAACTCGGTATATTTACGGCGTGCGTCGCCTCCCCTCCCTGATAATTATTTCAATCCTCTCATTAAACATATTAAGCCCTTCCTATTTTTCAAACGCCGCAAACACCAAGGCTGCAGCTAGCGATACAAAACTAGTACTAGTCAAAACAATAACCGGCAACCTCTCACCCAAATCGGTTACATCATCCAATACGGGACTCATTAGCGCCCAAAATATGATGTATCAGCACAGCGTCACTATTTATGACTCAACAACGCTTAAGCTCATCGCCACCATTCCCGACTCGGTGGATTTATCAACCTACGGATACTCAAAAACCCCAGGTGTATACCGGGGAGCCCCGGTTGAAGGCGCATACTCTTCTGATGGCAAATTTCTCTACGTAACCAATTACGCAATGTACGGAAGTGGCTATAACCATGAAGGCCACGACGTCTGCTCACCAGCATCGCACTTTGACCCGAGTTTTCTCTACCGAATTAATTTAAGCACCTTAAAAATTGATGACATATATCCCGTAGGTACCGTTCCTAAAGGGATTGCCGTTGCTCCAGATAATTCTTACGTGCTCGTAAGCAACTGGTGTTCATATAATCTCTCAGTTATTCAGATCTCTTCACACAAAACAGTAAAGACAATCAAGGTAGGCGCCTATCCGCGAGGTATCGCTATTAGCGCCGATTCCAGCCGCGCATACATCGCACAAATGGGTGGGCGCCAAATTCAGGTTTTAAATCTGGCTGATTTCACGATGACCAGTATCCCGATCGGCTCAAACCCCCGAGCGATTGCCCTTTCCCCCGATGGCAAATTCTTGTATGCCACTCTAAATCTCTCTGGGAAGGTCGTATCCTGGAACTTAGAAACTAATAAACCGGGTGCATCAATCCAAACCGGAAAGAACGCTCGGAGCTTAGCCATTTCTGGTGATGGGTCTGCTCTATACGTCACAAACTTTTTAAGTGGAACTGTCTCCAAAATACGATCGAGCGACATGGCTTTGATTCAAACTATCAAGGTATGTAAGGAACCGATTGGCGTTACCTATGACATCCCCACATCCAGAACTTGGGTTGCTTGTTATGAAGGTTCCATAAAGGTTTTTGACAACAAGTGACGAGACAGCACAGGATGCTAGAATATCGCCCTATTCCTAGAGTTTAATTAACCTAAAATAATCAACGGAGGCACTTCAATGACAACGGCTACTCTTCACACATCGAAAGGCGATGTCATCGTCGAGCTCTTTGATAATCACACCCCGAAGACCGTTAAGAACTTTGTTGATCTAGCGAAGAAGGATTTCTATAACGGCACAATTTTTCATCGCGTCATCGCAGGTTTTATGATCCAAGGCGGCTGCCCACAAGGCACCGGAACCGGCGGTCCAGGCTATAAGTTCGATGACGAGTTCCACGGTGAGTTGAGTTTTGATCGCCCATATCTACTTGCGATGGCGAATTCTGGCCCCAACACCAATGGATCACAATTCTTTATCACCGCTGCTCCAACCACCTGGTTGAACCGCAAGCACTCCATCTTTGGTGAAGTTAAGGATGAGGCCTCACAGAAGGTTGTTGACGCTATCGAAACAGCCAAGACTGGTGCTGGCGATCGCCCAGCTGAAGCCATCAAGATAAATTCTGTAACTATTACTGAATAACAGCATGAAGTTAAAGAATTCTCTTACAACGACTCTGATTGTTGTTATTTCTGGATTCTTTATCATTGCGTCTTACGCCCCAACAATTACCTGGGGTGGAATCGGACTGCAGGATCATCTTCTATTAATTAACAAAGCCATCTTTAGCGATAGCCAGGTTCACGGTGTTTTTGCTGGAGAATGGTGGCGCATATTTACGGTGGTACTCACTCACGCCGGCTGGTTGCACCTGGGAATGAATATGGTGGTCCTCTTCCAATTGGGCAACATCGTTGAACAGTTTTATGGAAGAACTCGTTACACCTTGATTCTGGTGGCCTCAACAATCGCTGCCTCATTTGCATCACTCTGGTTAGATCCCGCCAACCAACCATCAGTTGGAGCTTCCGGAATGATCTTTGGGCTCTTTGGTGCGATGGTTCTCACTGGCAAGAAGATGGGTGTGGATTACCGGCAAGTGATGGGATATCTGGTACTTAACCTGGTGATTGGCTTCGCAATACCGAACGTCGATTGGCACGCCCATGTGGGCGGTCTCATCGGAGGCTTGCTCGCCGCCCTCGTGCTTCAGGCGCTTCCCCGCCGCCGGATACAACAGCGTTGGGAATAAACTCTCTACCCACTCTGTTACCTGAGTAACTCTAACTTGAGCCAGGTGGACTCAATCTTTTGACAGTCTTGGACTCAAGGACGAGAATTCAGTCAGGCCCAGACGAGAACGGGCAGGAACCCCCAAAAGGGGCGTAAAAAGGGAGAGTTACAAATGGCTAGAGCCGTAGGAATCGATTTAGGAACAACAAATAGCTGCGTAAGCGTGCTGGAAGGTGGAGAACCCACAGTTATCGCCAACGCTGAGGGCGCCCGCACCACCCCATCAATCGTTGCCTTTGCTAAGAATGGCGAGGTTTTGGTCGGAGAGGTCGCCAAGCGCCAATCGGTCACCAACGTGGACCGCACCATCCGCTCAGTCAAGCGCCATATGGGCACCAGTTGGAGCGCAGATATTGATGGCAAGAAGTACACCCCGCAAGAGATCTCAGCTCGTATTTTGATGAAGCTCAAGCGCGATGCAGAGGCTTACCTTGGAGATGTTGTTTCAGATGCCGTCATCACCGTCCCCGCGTATTTTGATGATGCACAACGTCAAGCGACAAAAGAAGCCGGCGAGATCGCTGGCCTCAACGTTTTGCGTATCGTCAACGAGCCAACAGCCGCGGCCTTTGCTTATGGTTTCGACAAGGGCGATCACGAGCAAACAATTTTGGTATTTGATCTTGGTGGCGGAACCTTTGACGTATCACTTCTTGAAATGGGTGAAGGCGTTATTGAGGTAAAGGCAACCAGTGGAGATAACCATCTCGGTGGCGATGATTGGGATCAGGCACTTGTAGATCACCTGGTCGCAACATTTAAGAAGGCAAATGGAATTGATTTAACGAAAGATAAGATGGCGATGCAGCGAGTACGCGAAGCATCGGAGAAAGCAAAGATCGAGCTTTCTGCTTCGGCACAAACATCGATCAATCTTCCTTACATCACTGTCGATGCCGAGAAGAATCCATTGTTCTTAGATGAGACAATCACACGAGCTCAATTTGAAAACATGACTGCAGATTTGCTCGCTCGCTGTAAGGGTCCATTCCAAACTGTTTTGAAGGATGCCGGTATCCCAATCGCCGATATCAATCATGTTGTCTTGGTTGGTGGCTCAACACGTATGCCTGCTGTAGTTGATTTAGTTCGCGAACTCACTGGCGGCAAGGAACCTAACAAGGGCGTAAACCCTGACGAAGTTGTTGCTGTTGGAGCTGCTCTACAAGCTGGAGTGCTCAAGGGTGATGTTAAGGACATTCTCCTTCTCGATGTCACACCTCTCTCACTTGGTATCGAAACCAAGGGTGGAGTTATGACCAAGTTAATCGAGAAGAACACGACAATTCCTACAAAGCGTTCAGAGATCTTCACCACCGCTGACGACAATCAGCCCGCTGTTCAGATTCAGGTATTCCAAGGTGAGCGCGAAATTGCCAGCGCCAATAAGCGCCTCGGTATGTTTGAACTTACTGGGCTTGCTCCAGCGCCGCGTGGAGTTCCGCAAATCGAAGTCACCTTTGACATTGATGCAAATGGAATTTTGCATGTAGGCGCTAAGGATCTTGGTACCGGCAAAGAGCAGAAGATCACCATTAGTGGTGGTTCCTCACTCTCTAAGGAAGAGATCGAGCGCATGGTCAAAGATGCTGAAGCGCACGCCGAGGAAGATAAGGCGCGTCGTGAAGAGGCCGAGGTTCGGAATATGGGTGATGGCTTGGTTTACCAGACCGAGAAGTTCATTAAAGATAACGAAGAGAAGTTGTCTCAAGGCGAAACCGCTTCTAAGAAGGCAGATGTTGAGAGCGCCCTGGGCGAGCTCAAGAGTGCGCTAGCCGGTGCTGATGTAAACGCCATTAAATCAGCCACCGAGAAGGTTTCTACTCTCAGTCAAGAACTTGGAGCATCACTCTATGCCGCCAACGCGGCAGAACCAACAGAGGCCCCAAAGGCCGATGATGGAGTCGAAGATGCCGAGATCGTAGAAGAGCAGTAATGACAGAAGAACCTATGGGCGAGGAGAGCGCTGAAGAAGCGCTCTCTGCTGCCGTCGCGGAAGCAATAGCAGAAGTTGATCCGGTTGCTGTATTAACCAGCGATCTGCAACGTTTGCAAGCCGACTTCCAAAATTATCGTAAGCGCATCGATAAAGAGCGTAGCGAGTCCTCTGAAATTGTTACCGGCCTTGTCTTGGCACAATTTCTATCGGCTCTCGACGATATTGATCGCGCTGAGGAACATGGCGAACTTTCTGGCGGTTTCAAAGCGGTAGCAGATCAATTAACTGCCACAACTACAAAGTTAGGTTTAACTAAATTTGTTGAGACCGGCGTTACCTTCGATCCCCACATACACGAAGCACTGATGCACGAGACCTCGCCTAATGTCTCCGAGACTCAAGTGACAAAAGTTCTACGGCCGGGTTATAAGTTTAAAGAGCGCATTTTACGTCCAGCTCAAGTAATCGTTACTGACCCCGAGTAACAACAGGTAGAGAGAAGTTGAAGTAAATGGCCGCCAAGGATTTGTATGAGAAGGACCTATACAAGATCCTTGGCGTTTCAAAAAACGATGATGCTACAGCAGTTAAAAAGGCATATCGAAAGTTGGCCAAAGATCTACATCCTGATAAAACCAAAGGCGACAAGAAATTAGAAGACCGCTTTAAAGAGGTCTCGGAAGCCTATGAAGTGCTTTCAGATGATAAGAAGCGCGCTGAATACCAAGAGATGCGCGAAGCATTTACAACGGGCCGTATGCCGCGCGGCGGACAACAAACGCAAGGCGGCGGATTTAGTGGAAGTAACTTCGAAGATATTTTTGGGGGCGGCTCGCAGAACGATATTTTCTCCACCTTATTCGGCGGAGGTAATCGTGCACCTAGAAAAGGTCATGACTTACAAACTGAAACGACGATCTCTTTTCGGGATTCAATTTTCGGCAGAGAAATAAATCTGCGGGTAAATGATCAAACGATCACCACTAGAACCCCCGCCGGCATTAAAGATGGCGGAAAGATAAAACTCAAAGGGCGTGGGGCTCCTAGCCAAGCCGGCCCGGGCGACCTATTTATTATTATTCATGTCACCAAACATCCAGTCTTTACGCGGGACGGAAACAACCTTGCGATGACGCTCCCAGTGACCTTCACCGAGGCGGCCCTCGGTGGGGATATCTCGGTACCAACTCTGAGCGGGGAAGATGTAACGGTCAGGCTTGCATCCGGTACTCAAAACGGAAAGGTTTTGCGGGTAAAGGGGCGCGGAATAACAAAAGATTTTCAAACTGGCGATCTGCTGATAACTGTAGAAGTTCAAGTCCCCCAGCGCCTCGACAGTAAGGCTAAAAGCGCACTGGAAGATTTTGCAGAACTTACAAAAGAAGATTCACCTCGAATTAACCTCAAAGAGAGGGCAGGCGCATGAACCTCGATTCACAACCCGATGATGACCAGGCGGTCTATGTAATCTCGATCGCCGCCGAATTATCTGGAATGCACCCGCAAACTCTCCGCCAATATGATCGCATTGGTTTAGTTTCACCCGGACGTGCTTCAGGAAGAGGCCGCCGGTATTCACTGCGCGATATAGCATCACTTAGAAATATTCAACGCCTCGTTGGAGATGGCATCAATCTCGCTGGAATTAAGCGGATTATGGAGCTGGAATCAGCGGTAGCAAATATGGCCCTGGAGGTCGCAATTCTTCGTACCGAGATGGATGCTCTCATGGCGGCCAACTCAACTAAAGCCATTGTTAAGCGCTCTGGTCAGAGTGTGATGATTTACAAAGAAGAGTAGATAGAGTTTCACCATGACATCACGCGAAGCGCTCAAGCAAGAGATACTCAAAAAGGCCGTTGTTCACGGAAAGGTAATTCTCTCTTCCGGAAAAGAGGCGGACTACTACGTAGATCTACGTCGAATTACTTTAGATTCGATTGCTGCGCCTCTCGTGGGCGAAGTGATGCTAGAACTTACGAAAGATTGGGATTACGAAGCGGTCGGTGGATTAACTCTTGGAGCGGATCCGGTCGCAACCGCGATGATGCATGTTGCGGGTCAACAGGGAAGAAAATTGAATTCTTTTGTAGTTCGCAAAGCAGAGAAGGCGCACGGATTGCAGCGCCGCATTGAAGGCCCCGATGTTGCCGGTAAGAGAGTTCTCGCCGTTGAAGATACATCGACCACAGGCGGATCAGTTCTCACCGCTGTTGAAGCGCTGAAAGAAGCAGGAGCAATTGTCGTGGGAGTTGCAGTTATTGTTGAACGTGGAGCGGCGCCAACGGTTCTTGCAGCCGGTCTGGAATACCGAGCAGCGTTTCAACTAGCTGATTTAGGTTTGTAACTTAAGAGAGGTGCTTCTTGCTGCGCCACTCTTTAAAGACCTCCCAAATAAGGGGCAACACGGTTATGACTGCAATCACCAAAATAATTGCCGTCATGTACTTTGAGATGGAATCAGAGAAGGTGTTTCCGGCTGCATAGGCGCCCCAGATAAGTCCCTGAGTCCAAATAAGAGCACCCAAAATATTCCAAAATGCGAAGGTCTTAAAGGGAGTTCTGATAATTCCACAGAGCGGGTTGATCAGATGGCGTACTACCGGAATAAAGCGGGCCAAAACTATCGCTCGACCTAGACCATATTTGGTGATGTATTTCTCGGCTGATTTAATCTTGCCGGGATCAAAGAGCTTGGATCCGGGTTTGCTGAAAATCTTCAACCCGTAATGCCAGCCCAGCCAGTGACCAAATTGTGAACCCACAATGGCGGCGATCGGGGAGCCGACAGCTACCAGGAGGATATTGAGGTGATGGCCCTGGGTACTTCCAATCCCAGCCGCGAAGAGCCCAGCGGTTATCAGCAAGGTATCGCCTGGTAGCCCAATTACTAGGGGCAGAGCCGTCTCCAGCGCCAAGATGGCGAAGATTATGACGAGCGAATAATTGGAATTTAGGGCTGAGGTCACGCTTATAAAGCTCATAGAGGAGTAAGGATACCGACCAATTGTCGTAAATTTGTAATTGTCCTTATATATATGTGTAACCTTTCACCCCTCAGGTCCCTTAAACCAAATAAGCACCTCGCCTATCCACTCAATGAGGAGTCAAAATAGTGTCTACACCCGTGCAAGTCACAGGAACCAATCTAATTTACGTCTTTATCGTCCTTGGAGTCTCCCTTTTAGCGCTCGCCATCGCATATGGCCTGCGCGCTCAGGTCTTGGCGCAAGCAGACGGTACTGAAAAGATGAAGGAGATTGCCGCCGCCGTGCAAGAGGGCGCCGCTGCATATCTCAACCGCCAATTTAAGACACTCTCAGTATTTGTGGGAATCGTCTTTGTACTCCTATTCGCCCTACCGGGGCATACCGATATTCGTATCGGCCGATCGATCTTCTTCCTGCTTGGAGCGCTCTTTAGCGCTGGCGTCGGATACAACGGAATGTGGCTCGCGGTTCGAGCCAACGTCCGTGTTGCTGAAGCCGCTCGTCAGGGATCTGCAGCGAATGCTGTGAAGATCGCCTTCCGTACCGGTGGCGTCGTTGGAATGACAACTGTTGGACTCGGACTTCTCGGAGCTTCACTCGTTGTGATCATCTATCGCGAAAATGCGCCAGATGTACTTGAGGGCTTTGGCTTCGGTGCTGCAATGCTTGCCATGTTCATGCGCGTTGGTGGTGGAATCTTTACTAAGGCTGCCGATGTCGGAGCAGACCTGGTCGGAAAAGTTGAACAAAATATTCCTGAAGATGATCCTCGTAACGCCGCAACGATTGCAGACAATGTTGGCGACAACGTTGGTGACTGTGCCGGAATGGCAGCGGACCTCTTTGAATCATATGCGGTGACCTTGGTTGCTGCGCTCATTCTTGGTAAGGCCGGATTTGGTGATGCTGGTTTGATCTATCCACTGATTGTTCCTGCAATTGGAATCGTCACTGCCATCATCGGAATCTTTATTACGCGTCTGCGCTCCACTGATCGTTCTGCCATGCAGGCGATCAACCGCTCATTCTTCTTGTCAGCAATTATTTCAGCAGTGTTGGTTGGGTTTGCAACATTCACATACCTACCAGGCTCAATGAAACTACTCACTGGATTGGATCCTTCACACGCTACAAGCAGTGTGAATCCCCGCATCTTGACCTTCGGTGCAGTTCTCATCGGAATCATTCTTGCTGCAGCCATTCAGCTTCTTACTGGTTTCTTCACAGAAATTGGTCGCCGTCCAGTTAATGATGTTGCCGCCTCCTCTAATACTGGATCTGCAACCGTGATCTTGGCTGGTATCGCAATTGGTTTCGAATCTGCTGTGTATTCAGCGCTTCTTATCGCTGCGGCAGTATTTGGTGCATTCATATTGGGTCAAGGTTCTATCGTCCTTAGCCTCTTTGCGATTGCGCTCGCCGGTACTGGTTTGCTAACTACCGTCGGAGTAATTGTTGCAATGGATACCTTCGGACCTATCTCGGATAACGCTCAAGGCATTGCAGAAATGTCGGGTGATGTTCACGGTGAAGGTGGTCAGATCCTGACCTCACTCGATGCAGTTGGTAATACGACTAAAGCGATTACCAAGGGCATTGCAATCGCCACCGCTGTACTCGCAGCAACCGCGCTCTTTGGGGCTTTTACAAATGCGATCCTCAAAGCAGTAAGCGATGCCGGTAAGACAGCAGCAAATCTCAATCTGCAATTCCAAGGTATCTTGGATATCGCTAACCCGCGCAACCTAGTTGGTCTCATTATCGGCGCCTCGGTTGTATTCCTATTCTCGGGTCTAGCCATCAACGCCGTTTCTCGTGCTGCAGGTGCAGTTGTCGTCGAGGTACGCGAGCAGTTCCGCCTACATCCTGGAATTATGAATGGAACTGAGAAGCCAGAGTACGGCCGCGTTGTAGATATTTGCACACGCGATTCTCTGCGTGAACTTGTTGCACCAGGCTTACTCGCTGTAATGGCACCTATTGCAGTCGGCTTTGGTCTCGGCGTAGGCGCTCTCGGTGCTTACCTTGCTGGAGCAATTGGTACTGGAACTTTGATGGCAGTCTTCCTCGCTAACTCCGGTGGCGCGTGGGATAACGCAAAGAAGATGGTTGAAGATGGACACCATGGTGGTAAAGGCTCTGATTCACATCACGCCACTATCGTCGGTGACACCGTAGGAGATCCATTTAAAGATACTGCTGGCCCAGCGATCAACCCACTGCTCAAGGTCATGAACCTGGTTGCACTGTTGATTACACCGGCAATCGTCTCCTTCTCGCTCGGCGGTCACAAGGTTGCCAGCGCACTCATCGCTCTTGTTGCTGTCCTTGTTATCATCTATGCCCTCGTGCGCAACAGAAAAGCTTCCACCGCAATCGCATAGCGCGGTAGAGCTTGTTGCACTCTTTGGTCTTTTAGGAGTTGATGAATTTGGGAATCAAGCTTGTGATCGTGGAGTCCCCTGCAAAGGCGCGCAAAATTGGCGCCTTTCTAGGAGATGACTACGTAGTCGAAGCCTCAGTTGGCCATATTCGCGATCTGCCGCAACGTGCTGCTGATATTCCAGCTGAATATAAAAAAATTGCCTGGGCCAAAGAGGGTGTCAATATTGCGGAGGATTTCGCTCCACTTTACGTCATCAACCCAGATAAGCGGGCCAAGGTCAATGAACTAAAAGCGCTGATGAAGAACGCCGATGAACTCATTCTGGCTACCGATGAGGACCGCGAGGGCGAAGCAATCGCCTGGCACTTAATAGAAGTGTTACGCCCCAAGATCCCTATTAGCCGCATGGTCTTTCATGAAATTACCAAAGAGGCGATTCAAGAGGCTGCTAAAAACACCCGCGATCTAGATTATCGCTTGGTAGATGCGCAAGAAACGCGTCGTGTACTCGATCGCCTTTACGGATATCGCCTCTCGCCGGTGCTCTGGAAGAAAGTCATGCCGCGCATAAGCGCCGGGCGCGTTCAATCTGTTGCAACTCGTTTAATAGTTGAACGTGAACGCGAGCGGATGGCATTTATCTCTTCTTCCTGGTGGGATCTCAAAGCAGAGACCGACCAGAACTTCACCGCCCGCCTTATCTCTCTCGATGGGAAGCGAACCGCCACTACTAATGACTTTGATGAAACTGGTGGACTCAAAGAGAAATCTCTGGGCAACATCCTCTTGCTCGACGAAGCGTCAGCCAACGAGTTAACAGAGAGTTTGCTCGGCGCAAATTTAAAGGTAATAAGTACTGAAGAGTCGCCTCGCACCGAGCGTCCTAAAGCGCCATTTACAACTTCAACGATGCAACAAGATGCCGGTTCGCGTTTAGGTTGGGGAGCGCAGATAACGATGCGCATAGCGCAACGACTCTACGAAAATGGTTACATCACTTATATGAGAACCGATTCAGTGACTCTTTCACAATCGGCAATTTCTACCGCGCGTGCTCAAGCCGCGTCTTTGTATGGCAAGGATTACATCCCAAGTAGCCCGCGCGTTTACGAAGGCAAGACCAAGAACGCTCAAGAGGCGCATGAAGCCATCCGCCCTGCCGGAGAAACCTTTAAAACCCCCGGGGAATTAGCGCCAGAACTGAGCCGCGATGAGTTTGCACTTTATGACCTGATTTGGAAGCGGACGATCGCATCCCAGATGTCCGATGCCAAGAAGATGCAGATGCGCGTTGACTTTGAAGTTGCTACCAGGAGCGGTGCGAACGCAAACTTTCGCGCCAACGGTTCCGTGCTTACCTTCCCGGGCTTCTTAGCAGCTTACGAGGATGTCCTAGAAGAGGGCGCAGTTGAGGTTGATGATGAGTCCAAACGTCTACCGCCAATGGCGATCGGCGATATCGTGAACGTAAAACAATATTCTTGTGAGGGCCATGAAACTAAGCCACCCGCTCGCTACACAGAGCCATCTCTGGTTAAGAAATTAGAAGAACTAGGAATTGGTCGCCCCTCCACCTTTGCATCGATCATGAGCACCATTCAAGATCGCGGTTATGTCGCCAAACGTGGTCGTGCGCTCGTGCCTACTTTCTTGGCATTTAGCGTTACCGGACTATTGGAACAACATTTTTCTAAGTTAGTCGATTACGAATTTACTGCTTCGATGGAAGAAGATCTCGACAAGATCGCGAACGGTGAAGCTGACCGCGTCGAGTGGTTAACACGTTTCTTCTATGGCCACGATGATGTTCCTGG
>JBAXVT010000046.1:0-12268 GCA_037128715.1 Actinomycetes bacterium | reverse complement strand
GCGCTCGGGCTTCTCACTTGGATGTATAGCCGCCCTACAGAAACTACAGAGAAGTTTCTGACAGGCAAATTTGCCAAGAAGCCTGATTTACTTGAAGCCAATCTGCTCGCTTTTAAAGCAGGCTGGAACTTTGGCGAGACAACGGAAGAATTTTCGGTCTCGTACCAAATCGCTCCAGCAAAGATGCCCGCCGGTAAATATCGCAATATCAGCGGCAATACCGCACTCTCCTATGGACTCATTGCAGCGGCTAAACAGAGCGGGCTCAAACTCTTCTTGGGTTCATATCCGATTACACCGGCTTCCGATATCTTGCACGAACTTTCCAAACATAAAAAGTTTGGTGTAATTACTTTTCAAGCTGAAGATGAAATTGCTGCTGTCGGGTCAGCACTGGGAGCTGCGTACGGCGGAGCTATTGGCGTTACGTCTACCTCTGGTCCGGGCCTGGCACTGAAGGCCGAGATGATTGGTCTCGGAGTGATGCTGGAATTACCTCTCATTGTGATTGATGTACAACGTGGCGGACCTTCAACTGGGCTCCCAACCAAGACAGAGCAAGCAGATTTACTGCAGGCGATGTACGGCCGCAATGGTGAATCACCTGTTGTAGTTATTGCTCCTGCAACACCTAAAGATTGCTTCGACATGGCAATCGAAGCGGTGCGGATCGCCACTACCTACCGCGTGCCAGTATTTATTCTCTCTGATGGATACATCGCAAATGGCTCAGAGCCTTGGCGTATTCCAGACGAAACCGAACTCCCCGATTTGCACGTTGAATTTGCGCACACTGAAGAGAATTTCATGCCTTACAGCCGCGATCCCAAGACGCTCGCTCGGCCCTGGGCAATTCCAGGTACTAAAGGAATAGAACATCGAATCGGCGGAGTTGAAAAGGCTGATCAGACCGGTGCAATCTCCTACGACCCGACTAATCATGATTTCATGGTGCGCACTCGCGCTGCGAAAGTGGCAGGGGTTCAAGTGCCGGATCTAACCGTTGATGACGTGACGGGCGATGCAAAGGTATTGCTGCTGGGCTGGGGATCAACCTTTGGACCAATTGCGGCGGCCGTTGAAGCGCTCCGTGAAAATGGTCAAAGCGTGGCTCAGGCGCATCTTAAATACATCAATCCGTTCCCCAAGAACCTGGGAGATGTGCTGGCTAAGTACGATCGCGTCATCGTTCCAGAGATGAACCTCGGCCAACTAGCGATGCTGCTACGTTCTGAATTCTTGAAGGACATTACCGGTTATAACAAAGTCCGGGGACTTCCATTTTCAACGACCGAAATTATCGAGGCAACTATGGCGGTGCTCAGTGACTGACGTAACCCTTACCAAGAAAGACTTTACATCCGACCAAGAGGTGCGCTGGTGCCCTGGGTGCGGTGACTATTCCATTCTCTCTACCGTGCAATCCTTCTTACCAACGCTGGGACTTCCGCGCGAAAATATAGTTTTCATCTCGGGAATCGGTTGTTCATCCCGCTTTCCATATTATTTAGAAACATTTGGTATCCACTCCATTCATGGTCGTGCTCCAGCGATCGCATCGGGGTTGGCAATTTCTCGTCCAGATTTAACAATCTTTGTTATAACGGGTGATGGGGATGCGCTTTCTATTGGTGGCAACCACCTGATTCACGCCTTGCGCCGCAATGTAAATCTTAAGATCTTGCTCTTCAACAACCGTATCTACGGTCTCACCAAGGGCCAATACTCGCCAACGAGCGAGGCTGGCAAAGTAACCAAGTCCACGCCAATCGGCTCCTTGGATACGCCATTTAATCCAATTTCGTTGGCACTCGGAGCAGAAGCTACCTTCGTAGCACGTTCGATAGATACCGACCGCAAACACTTGACCGAGATGTTGCAAGCTGCAGCAGCGCACAAGGGATCCGCTCTCATCGAGATCTACCAAAATTGTCCGATCTTCAATGACGATGCATTCCTTGCTGTGAAAGATGGAGATACCAAGGGCGCCACGCTCCTGCAATTAATTCATGGGTCACCCATTAAGTCCGAAACTCACGGCGTGATTATGGAGAACGGTTCGATGAAGGTTGTAGAACTCTCCACGGTTTCAGAGAGCGATCTCATCGTTCATAACGCCAATAACCCAGATCCTTCATATGCATTTGCTCTCTCAAGACTCTCCTCCTCAGAACTAGATCATGTCCCGATCGGTGTTTTCCGTGATGTAGCCCGAGCTGAGTATTCATCGATGGTTAACCAACAGATCGCCGATGTAATAGCGAAGGATGGCGCCGGGAATTTAACTTCTTTGCTGGCCAGCGGGGATACTTGGGTAGTTAATTAATAGGGTTATTGTTGCCCAATGATCACCCTGCTCGCTGTGCTCGCTTACCTCGTCACCAGTTTTGCGGTGGTCCTCCTTACAATCCGAGTTCGTCAGTTGATTGCGATATATAAGAAGCAGCAACCGGATCCAACTCGAAGTGGGAGCCGCGGGGCCCGATTGCGCAATATGTTTAAAGAGATCCTCGGACATACCAAGATGCTCAACTTCACCGGTACCGGCATTGCGCACTGGTTCGTGATGGTCGGCTTCGTGGTTCTCTTTGGAACGTTGCTGACCGCTTATGGACAGGTAATCGACCCCACCTTCTCTCTACCTCTCATCGGGCACTTCGTTGGGTATGAACTCTTTGCAGAGATGATCGCAGCGCTCACAGGAATTGGAATCGTCACCCTTATAGGAATTCGTCAGGTAACAAGGTTTCGTACCCGCAATCGCTTTTCGGGATCTGCAATGGGCAAGGCTTACTACGTCGAGGCAACTATCTTGGCGATTGTGTTCTGTGTAATCGCCCTCCGGGGATTAGAAGGCGCCCTCGCTGGAGTCACCTCATGGAATTGGCATTACGCAATATCTTGGCCGGCGGTACTTACCTTTAACTCGCTCTCCGCAGGAACTATCAAGAAAGCCATTGTCATTGTAGCCACCATCAAGATCCTGATTTCGATGGCCTGGTTCATTGTCATTGCCTCCGACTTAACCATGGGTGTGGCTTGGCACAGATTCTTGGCCTTCTTCAATATATATTTCAAACGCAATATTGATCGGCCGGCACTCGGGGCACTTCCTGAGATGCTCTCCAAGGGTAAGCCCATTAATTTCGAAGATCCTGCAGAAGATGATCTCTTTGGACTAGGAACGCGCGGTGACATCTCTTGGAAGGGTCTGCTGGATATGACCAGCTGTACCGAGTGCGGACGCTGTCAGTCGCAATGCCCTGCCTGGCACACCGACAAACCTCTCTCACCAAAGTTGTTGATCATGTCTATGCGCGATCACGCTATGGCAAAGGTTGTCGAGACCGAAAATCTGGTGGGCGATAACGCGCCGATATCCACCGATGTTCTGTGGGCCTGTACATCGTGTGGAGCCTGCGTCAATGCCTGCCCTGTCGGTATCGAGCACATCGATCACATTGTAAATATGCGCCGCTTCCAGGTATTAGTCGAATCCAATTTTCCTAAGGAGTTAAACGGAACATTCCGCAATATGGAGCAGGCAGGCAACCCCTGGGGATCAAATAAAGATAACCGCGAAGGATGGATCGCAGAGTGCGATTTCCCAGTAAAAGTCGTCAGCGGAACACTTCCCGACGATGTCGAATATCTCTTCTGGGTCGGTTGCGCGGGAGCATATGAAGATCGCGCCAAGAAGACGACCAAAGCAGTAGCAGAGTTGCTCTACATGGCGGGAGTTAATTTCGCCGTTCTGGGAAACCGTGAAACTTGCACTGGGGATCCCGCTCGTCGCTCTGGTAATGAATACCTATATCAAATTCTGGCGGCAGAGAACATCGAAACTTTCAATGAGGTATTTGCCGGGCGCTCCAAGGGAAAGAAGAAGGTCGTCGTCACCTGCCCACATTGCTTCACCACAATTGGTAAGGACTACGCCCAGAGCGGCTTTGAACTTGAAATGTTGCACCACACCCAACTCTTAAATACTTTAATCAAAGAGGGACGATTAAAGCCAAGCCCTCATAAATCCGAGGCGAAGTTGACCTATCACGATCCTTGCTATTTAGGTCGACACAATCAGATTTATGCTCCCCCGCGCGAACTGCTTGAAGCAAGTGGATGCGATATCACCGAGATGCCACGCAATCAGGAACGTTCATTCTGTTGTGGCGGCGGTGGCGGACGGATGTGGGTCGAGGAATCAATTGGAACTCGCATTAATTTAACCCGCGTGGATGAAGCTCTCGCTACAGGTGCGACCGAAGTTGCAGTGGCTTGTCCGTTCTGTCGCATCATGGTGACCGATGGAGTACAGGCACGCGAATCAGATGTACAAGTCCTCGATGTTGCTCAAGTGCTATTGCGCAGCGTCAAAGGTGGCGAGTAATACTTTTTAAACCTTTATACGCAGTCCCTCTGGATCAAAGAGAGGTGAACTTTGGATAAGGCCGATCTTCCACTCTCCAAAGAACTCCACTTCCAGATTTGTATTCGGCTTCGTGAATTCTGTAGGTAGATAGGCATACCCAATCCCTTTTCGAATCGTGTAACCCTGGCCCCCGCTCTTTATTCGTCCAATGATTTCTCCATTGACTCTAATCGGTTCATTTCCAAGTGGAGTTTGCTTGAGATCATCGAAGGTGATTGCAACTAAGGCTCGGCTGGGATTGGGGTTGGCTAGCAAAGCCGCTTTGCCAATGAATGCGCTCTTCTTCTGCGAGACCGCAAAGCCAAGTCCCGCCTCAAGAGGAGTCGTCTCGGTATTTATCTCGCTCCCCCACGCTAGATACCCTTTCTCCAGGCGCAGAGATTCAATCGCTCGATAGCCGCAGGGTTCGGCACCGAATGGTGCACCCGCTGCGATAAGTGCCATCCAAACCTTCGCACCCTGGTCAACGGGTAGATACAGCTCCCAGCCCAGTTCACCGACATAAGTAATTCGAGTTGCCCGCAACGCGACCCCCGCTATTTCTATTTCGCGCGAGTGCATAAAGGGAAAGTTCTCATTTCCCAGATCGTAAGTGGTTATCGACTGCAAAATCTCTCGAGCCTTGGGACCCCAGATTCCAAATACCGCTAGATCGGTGGTGGTATCAATGATCTCGACTTCGTCAAAAGCTAGTTCACGACGCTGCTTTCGGAGCCAGCCGCCATCGTGATTGCCGAAGGCGGTACCTGTAATAATCAGAAATTCATCTTCAGCAACTTGCGTCACCGTGTAATCAGATTCGATTCCACCCTTGGAATTTAAAGCTTGGGTATAAACGGTGCGGTTAGTTCCTCGAACCACATTGTTGGCACAGACCATGTTGAGAAATTCACCGGCGCGGGGACCATTGATCTCTAATTTAGCGAAGCTTGATTCATCGAAAATTCCGGCCGAGGAACGTGTAATCGCGTGTTCCACTTGCACCGCAGCAGACCAATTCTTGCCGGCCCAACCATAAGGACGGTTTCCTTCATCACCTATGTGGGTTTCGTAGTAGTTGACCCGCTCCCATGAAGCCTTCTCGCCAAAGACCGCTCCATGCGAATTATGCCATTCATATACTGGAGATACCTTCGCGGGCCGCCCGGTTTGACGCTCTTCGAGCGGATAGTGGATGTCGTAATACTGTTCGTAGTTCTCTTGCACGCGATCCATCGTGAATGCCGGGGATTGGTAAGAACTGCCAAATCTGCGGATATCCATATGCCACAGATCCATCGGAGGTTCGTTTCCAACGATCCACTCCGCCATGACTTTTCCGATTCCACCTGCACCAGCGATGCCATGAGCGCAGAATCCGGCAGCTACATAGAAGCCGCCTACTTCTGTTTCTCCTAAGCAGAATTCATTATCTGGCGTAAAGGCTTCTGGACCGTTAATAAATTTCTTGATACCGATTTCGCCCATTTTAGGTACGCGCTTTTGCGAGTTGATTGCGATCTCTTCAAAACGCTCCCACTCTTCGGGCAGCAGCATGTTGTTGAAATTCTTGGGGATATCGTCAAACTTTTCGCGACTGGTTACCCACGGTCTGGATTCGCGTTCGTATCCGCCCATCACCAACCCATCGACTTCTTGACGGAAGTAGATCAGCAGATCTGGATCCCGAAGTGATGGAAGTTTCGGTGCTCCCGCTGGCAAGAAGTTATCGGTAATGAGATATTGATGGCTCATCGGAACGATTGGGATGCGTACATCGACCAATCGACCAATTTCTGCGGAGTAGATACCTCCGCAATTAACAACAATTTCGCATTCTATAAATCCCTTGTCAGTATCAACTCCCACAATCCGTTGATTCTTTGTGCGAATCGCAAGTACACGAGTATGAGGAAATAACTTCGCTCCCCCGCGCCTGGCACCACTTGCGAGCGCTTGAGCTAACTGTGATGGATCTACCTGGCCATCGGACTCCATAATGCAGGCCCCGACGACCCCATCTATATCCATAAGCGGGAAGCGCTCTTGCGCCTCCTTAGGCGAAATTTCATGGAGATCTAACCCGAAGGTCTTAGCCCAGCCAATCTGGCGCCGGATCTCTTCCAGACGCTCGGAGGTGGATGCCAATTTAATACTGCCACATTCGACCCAGGACGGCGGGGTTTCGCTCATCTCTAATTGACGATAGAGATCAACCGAGTGCATATTCATCTTCGTGAGCGTGGGATCAGCTCGCAATTGACCGACGAGCCCGGCAGAGTGAAAGGTAGAACCACTGGTTAAGTCGCTGCGATCAAGCAGGATGACATCGCGTTCACCTAATTGCGTCAGGTGATAAGCAACTGAGGTGCCGCCTACCCCTCCACCAATAATTACAATTTTTGATCTGCTGGGGACCTGTTCATTCGCCATATTGCAAATGTATCCTTTTGTAATGACTTTGTCTGCAATGCAATTAGAAGAGTCTTTCGGTGCGTTGCTTGATCAGGTTCCCCGGCTACGCGGTCGAAGTGAAATCTCCGAATTGTCAGGCGGCCTCACAAATCGAAATCTCAAGATCTCCACGGATTCGGGAATTTACGTCGCTCGAATCTCTAGCAATGAGTCCAGCCTTCTATCAATAGATCGTGAAGCTGAATATCGAAATTCGATTATCGCGGCAGAAGCAGGTGTGGCCGCGCCGGTCTATGACTACCTGCCGGGAGCCGGGCTTTTAGTGATCGGTTTTTTGACGGGACGAACTTATGATGCACAAGATGTAGCGGCCAATATTCCCCGCATCGCACAGAGCATCAAACAGTTGCACCAAGCTAAGCCATTTGTGCGGGACTTCGATATGTTCGAGATACAGAAGAACTACCTGGCGATCGTGAAAGATCGCGGTTTTAAAATCCCGGCAGAATATGAAGAGCTATCAATATACGGAGATGAGCTGTTCGCCGCTTTGCAGGCAACTGACGAAGGTAAAGTGCCGTGCAATAACGATCTACTGGCTGCCAATTTTATCGACGATGGCAATAAGATTTGGCTGATCGACTATGAATACTCCGGCAATAACGATCCCTGCTTTGAACTGGGAAATCTCTGGGCCGAGTCATTTCTACCCATTGAATCTCTGCGGGAATTGGTCACCGCCTATTACGGTGAAGATCGCCCCGATAAATTTGCACGTGCTTGGCTCTTTAGCGTCTACGGCAAGTACGGCTGGACCCTCTGGGCATCCATACAGGATGGAATCTCCGAGCTAGATTTTGATTTTTGGGCCTGGGGGATGAAGAAGTACGCGGATGTGCTTCGAGATTTTGGATCGGATTTTTACCACAAGCAGATCGCGAATCTGCGCTCAAGGTAACGCTGGTGGCGGGGATTGACTAGGAGAAACCCCTAATCCAGTTAAACTCCGACCATGATTAAGAATCCTCGCCGCGCCCTCCTCGTAACCTTCACCTTGATCGCCGCTCTTATCCAGCCTGCGTTCTGGTTGACCCCGGCCCGCGCCGCGTTACCCGACACCGTTCACCTCACAATTCACTATCAGCGTTCGGCGAGTGACTATAAGGATTGGAATGTCTACCTCTGGAAAGACCTTCCTGGTACAGCCAACGATAAGGAAGTAAGCGCAGCGGGATTTACCTTTGGCGGCAAGGACACTTTTGGCGCAATTGCAACTATCGATGTAACTGGATTGGCGGCTTTCGACCAGCTCGGCTTTATTATCCGCCTCGGTGCGTGGGTGCAAAAAGAGGGCAGCACGGACCGCTTCATCTCCACATTTGATTCCAGCGGTAACTCCGTAATTTGGATTCGCCAGGGGGACAAAACCATTTACACCGCTGAGCCAACTGGACCGATCCCTACCAATCCAACTGTCGCGCAAGCAAAGATCTTTGACTCCGCAGATTTTGCAACGAAGTTCACCTACACGGGAAACGATTTGGGAAACACTTACACCAAAGCTGCGACCAAGTTCCGCGTATGGGCACCAACCGCTAGCAAAGTTTCGTTGTTAACTTTCCCGGCCGGGTCAACATCATTTAGTGGCGCAACGGAATTACCTATGGTGGCCGATGTAAATGGAACCTGGGTTACAACTCTTAATGGTGATCAAAATGGATTGATCTATATGTACCGCGTAACAGTTGATGGCTCAACGAACGATGCGGTAGATCCATATGTTCGAGCCACCTCTATTAACGGATTACGCGGAGTAGTTGTTGATTTAGCACAGACCAACCCCACTGGTTGGAATAACGTGAAGCCAAAGTTCTCGGGCAATCCAACCGATGCTTCACTCTACGAACTCCATGTACGAGATCTCTCAATAGATCCGAACAGTGGTGTTCCAGCCGCCCATCAAGGAAAATACTTAGCCTTTACCGATGTAAAGACTTCATACAAGGGTGTTCCAACTGGCATCGCGCATATCAAGAGCCTGGGTGTCACCCATGTTGAACTGCAACCTGTCTTTGATTTCCAGTCAGTCGACGAATCTTCTCCTACCTTCAATTGGGGCTACGACCCACAGAACTTCAATGTTCCAGAGGGTTCTTACTCCTCTGATCCAGCAAATCCAACAACGCGGATCACCGAGTTAAAGAGCGCTATTCAGTCCATGCACAACCAAGGGTTACGTGTGAATATGGATGTGGTATATCACCACGTCTTTAATGCAAGTACATATAGCGAAAGCCTCATCGTTCCGGGCTACTTCTTTAGAACCGATTCAAATGGTGATCTAACAAATGGAAGTGGCTGCGGCAACGACGTTGCTGACGAACGTTCCATGGCAGCAAAGTTCATCAATGACTCCTTTAAGTATTGGGCTACGGAGTATCACATCGACGGCTTCCGCATCGATCAGATGGGCCAGATGGCTATAACGACCATAAACCAAGCCCGCAAGGCTCTGAGTGCGATTGATCCAACTATCTTGATGTTGGGCGAAGGTTGGTATGGCGACAGTTCACTGCCTCAATCGGCCGCTGCAACTCAGGGAAATATCACACAAGTTCCTGGAGTAGCTGCTTTCAATGACCAGATCCGTGACGGCGCAAAAGGTTCGGTCTTCGATGCCGGCAAGCCTGGATTCGTCTCCGGTGCATTCATGCGCGGACTCGATGTTAAGTCTGGGATTGTTGGTAATACCTCATTCAACGGGACTCTTACCAATACATGGACCACTGGAAGCGCAGCACAATCCATCAACTATGTCGAGTCTCATGACAATCAAACGCTCTTCGACAAACTAACAGCCAGTACCACAGGTGCAAATGCTGCAACGATTATCAAGATGGACCAGATGAGCGCTGTCATCGTCTACCTCTCTGAAGGCGTTCCATTCATCCAAGCAGGACAAGAATTCCTGCGGACTAAGGGCGGCAATGGCAATAGTTACAACGCCAGCGATGAAGTTAATTCCTTAAAGTGGAGCACGCTTCCAACAAACATGGCTGTCAACAACTACTACAAAGGCTTGCTGGCAATCCGAAAGGCTCATCCCGCCTTTAGATTGAGCACAACAAGCGCGATTAAGTCGAGCCTCTCATTCCTGCCAACTCTTGATGGCGTGATTGCTTATTCCCTGGATGGTACAAAGAGTAAAGATTCATGGAAGAAGATCGTGGTGGCCTACAACGCAACGGCTATCGCATCAAAGGTTTCATTGCCTTCGGGTGGTAAGTGGAACGTGGTGGTCAGCGGGAATAACGCTGGAACCAAGGTTCTCTCCACGATCAAAGCCGGTTCAGTAATCGTTCCTGCGCACGGCTCTATCGTTCTCCAACAGTAATTCAACTGGCTGTTCTTGCTGTGGCGTACAAAGGGCTTCGACTTCTAGTCGTAGCCGCGGTGGCTGCGACACTGAGCAGTGGTGTGGCACTTGCCGCTACACCACTTCCCTTTCCGGCCATCGGTCCAGGACATCACATCTTTGGATTAGATATAAGCAGATATCAGCATGCTGGAAGCAAGCCAATTAATTTCGTAACGATGGCGGCGGCTGGCGTTAGCTTTTTATGGATCAATGGCGGCAACACTTTGAGTGATGCGGATCTACTTGCAGCAAAATACTATCGACCAGATCGCCAAGGGGCACAAGCCGCCGGAATTTACACCGGGTTTTATTACTATGTGCATCTTCCTAATACAGCCAAGCGAAGCGTAATCGTCGCAAATGCCCAAAATCAGGCGAATAAAGTCATCAATCGAATCAACCTTGACGGTGGACTCAATGCATTGGATATGCCGATCGCTTTGGACCTGGAGACGACCTGCACTCAAAAGGTGATTTTTGGAATCTGCGCCCATAGCTTGTCACCACAGGAGACCACACTCTGGGTCACTGAGTGGGACAGAGTCATAGAGGCGGGCACCAGCCGCACCCCTGTGATCTATTCTTTCCGCTCTCTGCTCCACGGCTCCTTAGGTAAAGCGACAGCCCTTATAGACAACCCCCTCTGGATTGCGACGGCCGGGGTCGATCCAGCAAAGCCAGGGAGTCAACCCGCGCTTCTGAAAACTGGGTGCAGCATGAACATTTGGACAACTCCCGATTGCCAAACACAGTGGAGTTTTTGGCAATACTCATCTGGCGGAAATGGGCGCAAATATGGAATCCCCCAGGGTCAGGTTGATTTAGATATCTTCAGTGGCACCCCGGAAGATTTCATCAACTTCCAAACAACGGGGCAGCAAGTACCGCTCACCTCGGTTATGAGAACCACGATTGAACCTCAACCAACACCGACTGCTGAGCCAACAGCAGCACAAGGGGTAAGGTAAATAAGCACTATTTGTTAATGCTGCTTCTACTTCGGACGAAAGAGTTTTAACTGAAACTAACTAACTTCACTTCCTAATGGGATGCTGTCCTGACCGCTTTAACTGCCGCAGCGACATCATCTGAATTCGTCGACCAGTTACTTACCGAAACACGCAGCACACTCCGGCCGCGCCACTTGGATCCCGAGATCCACACCGACTTATCTTCAATCAATTTTGCACAGATCTCATCGGTACGTTGATCGCTCTCGAAGGCAAAACAAACTTGCGTAAACGCAATTTCATTTAGCACCTCGCACCCTTCGATTTCAGACAATCCCTGCGCCATCAAGCGCGCGTTAGCAACTAACCGATTAACGAGTTCTGATACCCCATTGCGGCCCAGTGAGAGAATCGCAGCCCAGACTGGAACTCCGCGAGCCCGTCTAGAAAATTCCGGTACCTTCTCCGATGGATCCCCACGATCGTCATCCGCGAGAATCAGGTAGCTGGCATGCACGCCATAGGTGCTGCGTAGCGCCGCCGGGTGAGCGACGATTGCCACTCCACAGTCATACGGCACATTGAGTGTCTTGTGAGCATCGGTAGCCCAAGAATCAGCCAATTCAATTCCGTCGAGCGCTGGCCGTAACTCGAGTGATGCCAGAGCCCACAATCCAAATGCTCCGTCGACATGAACCCATGCTCCGTGCTGGTGGGCCAGTTCAATAGCTTGGCGAAAGGGATCAAATGCACCAGAGTGCAGGTTACCGGCCTGCAAAACGACGATCGTCGGGCCAGAGCCACTCTCCAGTGCGAGTTTGAGGGCATCAACACTTATGCGGCCTTGATCGTCAACATCAATTTCGACCGGTGCGCCCAAGCCTATATAGCGAAGTGCTCGATCAACGGTGTCATGCCTCTCTGCACCGACAAGAACTCGGATTGGTGGAGCGCCATTTAATCCCAAGCGGTCCAGATCCCACCCAACATCGTTTAACACTTTTTGGCGAGCAGAAATTAGCCCAGTGAAGTTTGCCATCATTCCACCAGTTGGAAATCCGACATCAGCGGTTG
>JBAXVT010000045.1:0-12565 GCA_037128715.1 Actinomycetes bacterium | reverse complement strand
TCTTAGCAGGTGCCTTCTTCGCAACCTTTTTAGCAGGTGCCTTCTTAGCAGGTGCCTTCTTAGCAGGTGCCTTCTTAGCAGGTGCCTTCTTAGCGGCTGACTTCTTAGCGGTCTTTTTGACGGCCACGGGTGACTCCTCAGGTAAAAGTGATCTAAGTTCTGATCGGGATGGGTCGAACTAATGCCAAAATCGTACCTTAGAAAAATTGAACTTCTTAGTACTCCACGCCCACTTCATGAAATAAGAAGTTAAACCAAGCGAACAATCTCTGGAAGCATCGCCGCCAGGGCCTGCCCGCGGTGGCTAATGAGATCTTTGACCTCGGGTGGCAATTCAGCGGTGGTCTGGCTGTATCCGAGGGGAACGAAGATCGGGTCGTATCCAAATCCATGTGTCCCCCGTGGCTCCAGAGCCAATTCCCCGACCATCTCACCTTCCCGCAAAACCTCCTGCGATCTTGAAGGATGACCGTGAGGAAGAACCAAGGCGACAGCGCATCTAAAACGCGCACCGCGGTTTGGAGCAGCCATCTCAGCAAGTTGACTCAATACTTTTTCCAGATTGGCTTTGTCATCACCATGAGACCCAGCCCAGCGCGCGGAGAAGATACCAGGTGCTCCTCCCAGAGCATCGACGCAAAGTCCGCTGTCATCGGCCAAAGCAGGAAGTCCGGTGTACTCCGAAATTTGGTGGGCTTTGAGGAGCGCGTTCTCGGCGAAGGTGCGACCCGTCTCTTCTACATCGGGCATATCAGGGAAGTCGCGCAAGCCCAGGACATGAATCTCGAGGTGAGAGCTTTGTAACATCCGTTCGAACTCTTTGACCTTACCCAGGTTTCTGGTGGCTAAGACAATCTTCTTCTCGTGCGTCATAACTGCTTGTTCTTTAAGAGAGAGCGGCAGCTTGAAGTCGAGTGAGTTCGGCACACCCCGCTACGCCAAGATCCAATAGTTGATTGAGGAGCGCGCGATCAAAGGGCACGCCTTCTGCGGTTCCTTGGACCTCGACAAAGTTTCCGTCACCAGTACAAACAATATTCATATCAGTATCGGCGTCGACATCCTCTTCATAACAAAGGTCGAGCATCGGTACACCTTTGATGATTCCCACGCTGACGGCTGCCACTGATTGCCGCAGCGGTTGGCGATCTCCAATGATGTGGCCCTTACCTTTTGCCCAGGTAATTGCATCAGCGAGCGCAACATAAGCACCAGTAATGGCAGCGGTACGAGTTCCGCCATCTGCTTGCAAGACATCACAGTCGATCACAATGGTGTTCTCTCCCAGCGCACGCGTATCTACTACGGCGCGCAATGAACGGCCAACGAGTCGAGATATCTCCTGCGTGCGTCCGCCCAGTTTTCCCTTAACGCTCTCGCGATCAGAGCGAGTATGAGTTGCGCGGGGCAGCATCGCGTATTCGCTGGTCACCCAGCCTTGACCTTTACCGGTTAACCAGCGCGGAACTCCTGGTGTAAATGAAGCGACACAGAGAACGCGCGTATTTCCGAACTCAACGAGGACAGATCCTTCGGCATTATTTAACCAGTTGCGGGTGAATGTGATCGGACGCAGTTGATCTGCCCCACGGTTATCAATACGGTTGCTCACTTATATTGCTCCTTCGACGGTATGTACTTCAGGGCCGAGGAATCGGCGGGCTAATTTGTTAAATGAATCGGTGTCGCCGGTTGCAACAAATTTATAAGTCGGAGTTCCAGAAACATTGAGAAGATCTCTCTCAACGAGAGTGCGATACAAGTCTTTAGCGGTTTCTTCTGCGCTAGAAACCAACGTTACTTCGTCTCCCATTACATAAGAGATCACTCCGGTGAGAAGTGGGTAATGAGTGCACCCAAGCACCAAGGTATCAACATCTGCATCGATCAAAGGTTGTAAGTATTCGCGCGCGATTGCGGTTATGGCAGCGCCAGAGGTTTCACCGCGTTCGACGAATTCAACGAAGGCGGGGCAGGCGACAGAGGTAATCGAAAGATGCGGGGCAGCCGCGAATGAATCTAAGTAAGCTCCAGATTCGATTGTGGCATTTGTACCGATCACTCCCACGTGGCCCGAGCGCGTTGCAGACACTGCGCGCCGTGCCGCAGGTTGGATAACTTCAAGTACGGGAATTTCATAACGCTCGCGCGCATCGCGCAGAGTGGCCGAGCTGGCGGTATTGCAGGCGATGACGATCGCTTTAACTCCAGCAGCGACCAACTCATCCATAATCTCCAGGGCAAAGGAGCGAACTTCGGCGAGTGGCCGCGGACCATAAGGACCTCTGGCATTATCACCGACATAGATGATTGATTCGCCAGGAAGTTGATCAATGATGGCTCGTGCAACGGTGAGACCACCTAAGCCAGAATCGAAGATTCCGATCGGCGCCGTGGATGAGGGTTGCAACACTCGTTAAGTCTACCCGCCCGTTAGCAGGTTAAGCAGACTCGTCTGGAGCCAGCCCAGCCAGAAATACACGGCATATATCGCTTTCTGCGGATCATCATCAGAGAGGGCTTCAAAGATATCGAAGGAGTCTGGATTAATTTCTAGACGCACGGATAAGGCTAAGCGCAGGTCGTTAATCGCCATCAGCCAAATCTCACTATCGAGATCTTCGACAATACCGGCGCGGTCTTCATCGACAATAATCTCGAGAGCTGTGCGTACCTGCTTGAGGGCACGTTGCTTCGTGCCACGAAGTGTCGGCTCGGTGTATCTGCGAAAATCTGCCGCTGCTTCTGGATCGGCGTATGCGTTGGGAAGCAAACGCAACAAGACCGGATCTTCTGGGGTTGTAATCTCATCGGGGGCCGCTTTAAGTTGTGACATCAGTTGGGCAAAGGGGTCGCTCTCGTCATAGTGGTGGTTGAAATCGCCCTCGCCTAGTAATTCAAGAAGTTGTTCAACCAGGTTAATCAGAATGTGCGCTTCATCTATAGAGAGATCTAACGAGTATAAATTGCCATCGCGAGTGAATTCAGACATCAGAGCGCGTTCCTAAACCTTGTCATCGCGTTGCAAGGTAGCCCAGAGTCCATGTTCGTGCAAGCGCTGAACATCGCGCTCCATCTCTTCACGAGATCCATTTGATACTACGGCGCGACCTTCTGTATGAACTTGCATCATTAGAGCGTTGGCCTTTTCAGGGGAAAATCCAAAGAGCTTGATGAATACGTAAGTCACATAGCTCATGAGATTGACCGGGTCATCCCAGACGATCGTTACCCATGGACGATCGACGAGTTGCGAGATATCGAGATCAGATTCGATCATTGTGTCAGTTGACATCACGCCCTCCCCTTTTGATTATTTTCGCCACTTGGAATCAACGAAGCCATACAGTAACAAATGCGGTCTGCACTCTCGCAAAGTTTTGATCCGCTGCAATGGCTAATTGGTACTGTGCAAAGCCCGGCGCATCGTTGGTGACGGCAAATATCGCCTTGCCTGTGGCATCGGTGGTGGCGGTAGCTCCATTGTTAAGCGCCACACTCACGCCTGCGACCGCTGGTGTTACTTGGGCGGTAACCGGATATGAGACGCCGACCTTCATGGAAGCTGGAATGGTCCACGTAAGTATGCGAGCCACATTAACGGCGAGAGTCGGCGTATCGCCTTCCAGGCGTTCCCACGTGGGGTCCGTGAACATTCGAACACTAGTGCTCTGCGTGAGTTGCAAAGTTGCAGCAAATGTTCCGTCGCTACCCGTGACCCCATCTACCGTGGTCCACGTGCCGCCACTTATTTGGGTCTGCATGTGTACGGGGATGCCAACGACTGGAGTTTTATCTGGAAGCGTGAATTTACCGATCACATGAACGGGGGTACCCAAAGGCACGTTGAGCGAATCTGCTGTCAAAGTTGCATTAATAGTGTCAGGCGCAATGGAGAGAGCCACGACTCGTACCGCTTGTGAGGCAGTTGGATCTTCCATTCCCAGAGTCCACTCGGAGAGGCCGGCTAAGCGGTATTGCGAAACGAGATTGGCGCGAACGGTAAAACTCTGCGCATCTTGGTACCAGACGGTTCGATAAGCAGTGCATGTTGTCAGCGATCCATCAGCCAGAGTTCCGTTGTAGACCTTCTGATAGGTAAACGACGATTCTGCAAAAGTTTGGTTATAAGTAGGTGTTGCTCCATATGTCGCGG
This sequence comes from Actinomycetes bacterium, assembly GCA_037128715.1. GTDB lineage: Bacteria > Actinomycetota > Actinomycetes > Nanopelagicales > Nanopelagicaceae > PALSA-747. The sequence goes on along the minus strand of JBAXVT010000045.1, from coordinate 8,409 downwards.
CTAAGGCAGCAACATCGTGCATTACAAAGGTCGCCACGGCCCCTGGGGCTACCGCCTTGGTGTAATTAATGGGAAGGGTTGGACAGGTTCCGATTACCTTGGTTACCCAGTCGCGTCCATAGCCCGGCACTCCAATATAAATCTTGGATGCGGGTACCACCGATACGGCGTAGGTAACTGCATTGGTTGTCCATTGCAGGGGGCCGATGGGTCCGGGGCTGCTTGTGGAATAGTCATAAGCCATGATGTGTAGCTGGTCGATTACCGAAGCAACCTGCGACCAGGCGTATAAGTAATAACCTTTCTTGCCAGAGATTGGATCAAAGAGCGGCGGAGTTGTGATCGACAAAATCTTTTGATTCGCATGTAAAGCGGTAGATAAGTCAGTGAGGAATTGTACCCAGCGCAGCTGAGTTGTTGGCCAGGTAGAAATTGGATCAACAAAGGCAAAGTTTTCGAAATCCAAATCGATGCCGTCGAAGTTATTGGTCATAACCAGTTTGACGATGGTATTAACCACATTTTTCCGTGAGGTGACATTTGCTAAGAGATTTGAAAGAACCAACTGCGAGGTCTTACCCGTCTTCGGATCAACTGCTGTGCCATCTGTGATGCTCGGTACTATTTTGAAACCGGCATCTCTGATCGACTGCAAGGGAATGCAGATCGGAACACTGGGATTAGCCGGGGTATAAAGGTCTGCAACTGTGTTTTGATCTTTGAGTGAATACCAAAAGGGCGACACTTGCTGGATTAAATCGGCATTGAGAATTGCCGATGGCAAGGAGGTCTTCATGGAGTAGTAAGGAATCCAGCCACTTAGAATCTTTCGGGGGGTGGGGAAAATTGTTGCGGGGGTTGTGGGAGAAGGAGTCGGTGTGGCATTTGGAGTTGCAGAGGGGGTGGGAGTAGACGCTGGCGATGGACAACTTTGGGTCGAAGGTGATGGACCGGGCGATGCGGCTTTAGAGACAGCGGCGACAGAAGTCAGAATAAGTGCGGCAAGCACAATCCCAATCTTTGGAACCAGCGCAGACCTCCTTGGTCTCACTCTTTCTTCAATCCGTCGTATATCTCTTTGCAGGTAGGACAGATCGGAAATTTCTCGGGGTCACGGCTCGGCACCCACTTCTTGCCACAGAGAGCACGAACCGCTTTTCCGCTCACCATAGCTTCGGTGATCTTCTCTTTGCGCACGTAGTGCGAGAAACGCTCGTGATCGCCCGCGTCGGTAGGCGATAAGCGCTCTTCCTCGAGGGTATCCGTGCCACCTACCCCAATTGGCGCACCACGGGTGGGGGCGAATGGGTTTCTCATAACCCCAATGTTATCGCCTACGATTACGTAATGAAGGATCTCCTGCGTACCGCCGACCTCTCCCGCGCTGATGTCGAGCTATTACTCGATACCGCAGCCGATTTCGCTGTCAAGCCACTGCTGGCCAATACGGCGCTAGCAAATCGAACCGTCGCTATTTATATGACAAAGCCTTCGACGCGCACCCGCCTCGCCTCTGAGACGGCAGTCGCGCATCTTGGTGGAACCCCGATCTTCATCCGCGGCGATGATCTGCAGATTGGTCGCGGTGAAACAATCGCCGATACCGCTCGAGTTATAAGTGCGTATGCATCAGCGTTGATTATTCGCACCTTTAAGCAATCCGATGTCGATGAACTGGGTGCCAACTCAACGATTCCTGTGATTAATGGATTAACTGATGATGATCATCCGACTCAACTTCTGGCCGATTGGGTAACAATCCGCGAAGCCTTTGGAAAGGATATCGCTGGTCGTAAATTCACCTATGTTGGTGATGGAAATAATATGGCCCATGCCTGGCTAACCATGGGTGCGATTATGGGAGCGCATGTTGTTGTTGCAACTCCTGGTGGAAATTATGGACCAGATCAAAGTGCGGTTGATGGCGCACGTGCAATCGCTGCAAAAACTGGAGCGCAGATTGAAGTTCTGACCGATCCTGAGGCCGCCGCAAAGGGCGCCAGCGTTCTGTACACCGATGTTTGGATGTCGATGGGAGATCCGATCGATGAGCGAGCCGCCAAGTTGCAGGCCCTTGCTCCATTTGCGGTGACCGAGAATTTGATGGAGCTCACTGCATCCGATGCCATATTTATGCACTGCCTGCCCGCCCACCGCGGTGAAGAGGTATCAGCAGAAGTGATAGATGGCAAGAGGTCGGTCATCTGGCGTGAGGCATATCACCGTCGCACGACAATCCAGGCTATTTTATATCACTTAGTCCGAGGCGAATTGAGTGGGAACACTATTTAAGAAGGTTTTAACTTGCTTTTGCGGTGTTATGCCTACTAATTGCTTGGCCCGCTCGCTAGATTAACGCCATGCGTGTAGCCGTCCCGAAAGAAACTAGATCTGGCGAAAAGCGAGTCGCCCTAGTCCCAGACATCATTTCTAAGCTGACCAAAGCTGGACTTGAAGTCGTTATTGAATCCGGTGCAGGAGTTGCAGCTGAATTTTCAGATGCGCAATTTACTGCGGCCGGTGCCACCGTCAAGAGCGGAAATGTCATCAGCGATGCCGATGTAGTTTTATCGGTACAACCACTGACGCCCGATGCGATGAAGTCGCTTAAAAAGGGTGCAATTACTATCTCATTCTTATCGCCAACTACGGCAGTCGATTCCATCGAAGCGGCAGTTGCAGCGAGCGTGACAGCGATCTCCCTCGAACTCGTCCCGCGTATTTCACGTGCACAGTCGATGGATGCTCTGACATCACAAGCGCTCTGCGCGGGATACAAAGCGGTGCTCGTGGGCGCCGAACTCTCCCCAAGATTCTTCCCACTCTTGATGACGGCAGCAGGAACAGTTACTCCTGCAAACGTCGTCGTTCTTGGAGCCGGCGTTGCTGGTCTGCAAGCGATCGCTACCGCAAAGCGTCTCGGCGCTGTGGTGAGTGCGTATGACGTGCGACCCGCTTCTGCCGATGAGGTTAAGTCGATGGGTGCCAAGTTCATCACCCTTGAACTAGAGGCTCTTGAAGGTACTGGCGGATATGCCCGTGAGATGACAGAAGATCGCGCCGCAAAGCAACGCGAACTTTTGACACCATATATTGCTGCAGCCAATGTGCTTATTACGACTGCTGCGGTTCCTGGTCGTCCAGCACCGCGCCTGGTCACGGCAGAGATGATTGCTGCCATGGCACCCGGTTCTGTCGTCGTTGACCTGGCCGCTGAAACTGGTGGAAACGTCGAAGGCACCAAGCCTGGCGAAATCATCACCACGGCAAATGGTGTTCGCATGTGGGGTGGCAAAGATGTTCCAAGCCAACTCGCCTTCCACGCATCGATGCTCTACTCACGCAACGTCGTCAATCTCTTGCTCTTGATGGTCAAAGAGGGACAGGTTGTTCCTAACTTTGAAGATGAAATTATCGAAGCCGCTACCGTCACGATGAACGGCGAAAATCGCAAGGGAGCTAAGTAAATGAGTAGCAATTTAGTCTGGTTATCGATCTTCGTTCTATCTGTCTTTATCGGCTTTGAGGTGGTTTCGAAGGTTTCTACAACACTTCACACTCCCCTAATGTCCGGTGCAAACGCTATTCACGGAATCATCTTGGTTGGCGCTATTACAGTCACCGATCACGCTGATACCAATCTGCAATTAGGTCTAGGTATCGCCGCTGTTGTACTTGCAACGATCAATATGGTCGGCGGATTCGTCGTTACCGATCGAATGCTCGAAATGTTTAAAGGTAAGCCGCGCGTCAAAAAGAGCGTTGATGTAGTAGGAGGTGAGACAAAGTGAATACAAATCTCTATGGAGTTTTAATTCTCGCTGTTTCAGTCTGCTTCATCATGGCTCTCAAGGGTCTTTCATCACCTAAATCCGCTCGTCGCGGAAATTTAATCGGCGCTGCCGGAGCATTTGTCGCGACCGACCTCGTCTTCTGGGCACCGGGAATGACTCACCAACATAAGTGGTGGATCCTCGGCGCAATCGCTTTTGGCGTAGTGGTGGGAGTTCCTGCCGCACGCAAGATCCAGATGACACAGATGCCACAACTGGTTGCGTTATTCAATGGTGTAGGTGGCGGCGCAGCCGCGCTTGTTGCGATTGTTGAATACTTAAAGCTGGGATCCGGCGCTAGTACCGCTGAGGTTGTAGCAACTGTATTTACAGTCATTGTCGGATGTATCTCATTCTCTGGTTCGATCGTAACCTTCTTGAAGTTGCAAGAGATCATGACAACGCGTCCCGTCGTATTCCCTGGCGGTCGCTTCGTTATTGCCGGAACTTTGTTGGGAACCCTGGGCGCTGCCGAGTGGGTTATTCACTCATTAGGTAACACCTCGCTCGCCGTCATGGCAGTTCTTGCACTGCTCTTCGGTGTTCTCTTTGTACTTCCAGTTGGTGGGGCTGACGTTCCAATCGTTATCTCCCTCCTCAACGCATTCACCGGTCTCACCGTTGCTGCAAGCGGATATGTTCTCCAATCAACTCTCTTGATCGTTGCTGGAACGCTCGTTGGTGCATCAGGAACTATCCTCACTCGCTTGATGGCTGCCGCTATGGGTCGTTCGCTCTTTGGAACGCTCTTCGGTGCATTTACCGCCAAGCCACAGGCCGCTGTCGAAGGTGGAGAGGCTCGCTCCGTTAAATCTGGTTCACCAGATGACGTTGCGATCTTGCTCAACTACGCACAGCGCGTGGTCATCGTTCCTGGATTTGGTTTGGCTGTAGCTCAGGCGCAACATACCGTCCGTGAACTCGCTGATTTGCTGACTTCAAAGGGCGTTGATATTGCTTACGGTATCCACCCCGTTGCAGGTCGTATGCCAGGGCACATGAACGTGCTCCTCGCCGAAGCGAATGTTCCCTATGAGCAACTCGTCGAAATGGATGAGGTCAATCCGACCTTCCCCCAGACCGATGTTGTTCTCGTTGTTGGCGCGAACGACGTTGTTAATCCAGCGGCAAAGACATCTCCTGGCTGCCCCATTTATGGAATGCCAATCTTGGATGTTGCCTCTGCTGGAAACGTAATCTTCTTGAAGCGCTCGATGCGTCCAGGATTCGCCGGTATCGAGAATGAACTTCTTTACGATCCAAAGACAACACTGCTCTTCGGTGATGCTAAGGATTCGTTGACCAAGGTTGTGAGTGCGCTAAAGGCTCTGTAGTTCGCACTCCGTAATTCGCACTCTGAACTCGTCGCTTGTCAGTACGACCCTCGAATCGAATAGCCAACCCGCGATTCGAGCCGTCATCTGACTACGCTCGAAAGTTCTGGTGAAGTCTCAGAGCTTGCCGCGGGCTATCTGCCTGGGCCATTGAATATCGGCGCCCATCACGCGGGCCGCATTGAGTGGCCAGCGAGGGTTGCGTAGGAATTCGCGGGCGAGCATTACTGCATCGGCTTGACCCGATTCGATGATGGTATTTGCCTGGACGGGATCGGTAATCATCCCTACAGCTGACGTTTTCATGGCTGACTTATGTTTAATGGCCTCAGAGAATGCCACCTGATAGCCAGGGCCGACGGCGATCTTTGCATTAGGAACGTTGCCGCCACTGGAGGTATCAATGAGATCAACACCAAGTGGGATTAGTTCGTCGGCTAGGCGCACAGAGTCTTCGATAGTCCAGCCCCCTTCCGTCCAATCAGAGGCGGAGATGCGTACAAAGAGTGGAACGTTATCTGCAATGCTGGCGCGAACTTCTTGAACAACCTCTTTAAGGAAGCGAACGCGACCTTCGAAGTCACCGCCATATTCGTCGGTGCGTTGGTTTGAAAGTGGAGAGTAGAACTCGTGGAGTAGGTAACCGTGAGCTGCGTGAATTTCGACGAGATCGAACCCGGCTTTAATGGCGCGCTTTGCTGCTGCGCCAAACTCCTTCACCAATGCATGAATCTCTTCAACTGTGAGGGCGTGCGGCACAGCGTAACCCTCGAATGCGATTGCGCTTGGCGCCACTGATTGCCAGCCACCCTCTGCGGGAGTTGCCATCAGATGATCTGCACCAGGAAGAGTAGTTCCGGCTTTTCGACCGGCGTGTGCCAACTGGATTCCAATTTTTGCGCCCATGGAATGTGCGAACTGAGTTATTGGTGCCCATGCGGCGACTTGCTCATCGTTATAAAGCCCTGGGCAACCGATTGAGATGCGACCTTCGGCAACAACACCGCTTGCTTCGGCCATAATGAGTCCGGCGCCACCGGATGCAAAACTTCCGAGGTGTACATGGTGCCATTCACCAACAATGCCATCTTTTGCGGAGTACTGGCACATTGGGCTAACCCAGGCCCGATTCTTTATCTCTACACCGCGGATAACTATTGGATCGAATAACTGTGGCACTGATTTTCCTAATCTGTTGGGTGGAACTTCGTTTGGAGATTAACTTTCTTGAACTTCCTTGGGAGTGTTATGAATTCCAGCGATATCAACGGGCTTAGGAGGCGCAACGTGCTCTGCTGGAATGGTTCCCAGCAAACCTTTCTGGAAATCTTCGAAGGCCTGAATAACTTCGGCCTTGGTATTCATAACGAATGGACCCATCCAAGCGACTGTTTCGCGGATTGGTTCTCCACCGAGAATAAGTACATCCATCGAAGGTGAGCGCGACTCTTGAGATTGATCGGCCTTAATAACGAGGGTTGAACCATCGACGAGTACGGCGAGTTGGCCCATCTTTACGGGTTGGGCGCTTTCACCGACGGTTCCGTGACCGTTGAGTGTATAAACAAGGGCGTTGTAGTCAGCGCGCCATGGCAGACGTAATTCTGCACCGGGGGCAAGTGTTGCGTGAACCATTGTGATGGGAGTTTGAGTAGAGCCGGGACCCGCGTGACCTGCGACATCGCCCGCGATGACGCGCAAGAGTGCACCGCCATCAGGCGTTGTTAAGAGAGAAACATCATTCGCGCGAATATCTTGATACGCGGGTTGCGACCATTTCTTCGCTGCGGGAAGATTCACCCAGAGTTGAAAACCATGAAACAAGCCACCGCTAAGAACGAGGTGCTCCGGTGGAGTTTCGATATGCAAGATTCCTGCGCCCGCCGTCATCCACTGAGTGTCGCCATTGGTGATGGTTCCGCCGCCGCCGTGATTATCTTTATGGTCGAAGATTCCATCAATAATGTATGTAACCGTTTCGAAACCGCGATGTGGGTGCCAGGGAGTTCCCTTTGGTTCGCCGGGCGCATATTCGACTTCACCCATCTGATCGAGATGGATAAATGGATCGAGGTCGGCCATATCAACGCCTGCGAATGCGCGACGGACCGGGAAGCCTTCGCCTTCAAAACCTTGCGGAGCGGTTGTAACGCTCTTAACGCGTCGAGCCTTGGCCTGTGGGTCAGCTGCTACGCGAGGCAGGACGGTTAAGTCGCTAACAGTTACAGCGGGCATGGCAGGCGCCTGTCTCTAGTGATTGAAAATTCAACTAACACAAGTATAGAACCCAAAAAGGGCGCTGCGCATTCCCAACCAATTGCGCCACTGCTGCGTCACACTCCACTGTGAGAGTCGGCGCTGCGCCACTGCTGCGCCACTGCTGCGCCACACTCCGGAGCGACAGTCGACGCTGCTCCACTGCTGCGCCACATTCCACTGCGAGAGTCGGCGCGCATCTCTCCCCCTAATTGAATGTTATCCACAGCATTTCTGATCTAGTGCACATTTCTACTCCCCTTGTCAGACCCCTCCACAAGAATTTACTCATGAACGAAGAACGCACAAAGGAATTGCTTGAGCAAACTCCTGGCATCGATGTTCTCGTCGAGCTCATTAATATCGACCCAAATTCGCTCAACGCTTCCGGTCGCGTTGACTACCTGGCAGCCCTCGAAAGACAGGGCGGGTGGTTACAGGCGCTGATGCAGATAGCGATTGTGGCCGTTGCGGGCTCTGAGCCAGCAGCAGATCGGGGCAATTACTCCGATGTCGATGACCCGCAGCGCGAAGAGATTGCGAGCGCCCTCAATCTGGCGCCGGTAACCGCACAATCTCGGATTGACGTCGCGCGAGTTCTCACCCAACATCTACCTGCGACTTGTACCGCGCTGGCCAATGGCGAAATATCCAGCGCCCAAGCCACGGTTATCGCCAAAGAGAGCTCTGCGCTCTTGCGGCGCGGCATTGATCCAGATCAACTTAGATATTTAGAAGCAACCGCGATCGCCTATTCAGAATTTCACACGCCCGCTCAAGTCACTCACAAGGTCAGAAGCATCGTCGCAAAGATGGACCCAGTGGAATTTGAGGTGGAAGTTGCTCAGGCGGCGCAGACGCGTCGAGTTACATTCACCCCACAGCCATATGGAATGGCGCAGATTATGGCGCTGCTACCCGCATCTGAAGCACAATCGGTCTGGCTAGCAATAGACAAGTTAGCCCGATCAAATCGAGATAAGAAT
>JBAXVT010000044.1:0-12730 GCA_037128715.1 Actinomycetes bacterium | reverse complement strand
CCTTGCGGGCACTAACACCTCAAGCTAGCGCGTCTGCCAATTCCGCCACCCGGACCGGTGCAGCCTTTGACCCCTGTGTGGGATCGGCTGAGTGTGTAAGGATACCAAAACAATCTTGGTCAAGATGCCACTGCTAGGGCAGAATGAGGGCATGACAACCAATGAGTTGAGCGCGCTAGAAGATGACTGCATCCAAATCCTTCAAGAGTTAATCCGAATCCCGAGTGTCAATTATGGTGAGGGTAAGGGCGATGAAGAGGCGGTCGCACGGTATGTGGTTGCTAAGTTGGCCGAAGTGGGAATCGACTCCGAGTTGATCGAAACCGGACCGCAGCGATTTAACGTAGTGGCACGAATTGCCGGAAGAGATACCAGCCGCCCGGGTTTAGTAGTCCACGGCCATCTCGATGTTGTCCCCGCTAATGCAGCGGATTGGAGCTTCGATCCATTCTGCGGTGATATCAAGGATGGTTACATTCTCGGCCGCGGGGCGGTAGATATGAAAGATGGCGACGCCATGTTTCTCTCGATCGCCAGGCACTGGGCGCGTACCGGATATGTTCCACCTCGCAATATTCTTCTCATTTTCTTCGCCGACGAAGAAGCGGGCAGTACCTTCGGTTCACATTGGATGGTAGAAAATCGTCCTGAGATTTTTGAGGGCTATTCCGAGGCGATCTCTGAGGTCGGTGGGTTCTCGGTGACGATCACCGGTGGCCATCGCCTCTACTTCATTGAGACCGCCGAAAAGGGAATTCAATGGATGGAGATCACCGCCCATGGCACCGCCGGGCATGGTTCATTTATCAATAACGACAATGCCGTCACGAAATTGGCGCGCGTTATTTCCCGAGTTGGTTCTCATGTCTGGCCACAACGCGAGACTGCCACCGGTGCAAAATTCTGGGGGAAGATTGCCGAGCTGACCGGTGATAAATATGACCCTGCTAATGCCACTGATCTTTTGAAACATATCGGCGGAGCTGCGCGCATGATGGGTGCTACAACCCAAAATACCGCGAATCCATCGATGCTTAACGCTGGCTATAAGGCGAATGTTATTCCGGGATCTGCCACCGCGATTGTGGATGGCCGTTTCTTACCTGGTTTCGAACATGAGTTAGAAGAGACGATGCGCCAACTGGTTGGCCAGGATGCCGAGATCTCTGTTCAGGTGCGGGACAAGGCGCTAGAGGTTGACTTCTCTGGTCCACTTGTCGAAGCCATGAATGCCGCAGTACTCTCGCAAGATCCAGAAGGAATTCCCGTCCCGTATCTCATGAGCGGTGGAACAGACAACAAAGCGCTTAGCGAATTGGGAATCATCGGATATGGGTTTAGCCCACTCCGCCTGCCTGCGGATCTAGATTTCTTCGCGTTATTCCATGGAGTAGATGAGCGAGTGCCTGTCGAAGGCGTTAAATTCGGAGTGCGCACGCTCGTGCATTTCTTCGAAAACTGCTAACTAAATTTTGCGGGCGGAAATCTCATCTAGCGCTTCGCAAACCTGAATAGGAATTTCAATCTCTTCAACGGATAAGGCACCGCGCAATTGGGCGCCGGTGCGTGCTCCCACAATGGCGCTGCTAACTCCGGGCTGATCTCTGACCCAGCTCAAGGCGACCTCGATAGGCGAATATCCCAGACCTTCTGCAGCAACACAGACCGCATCGACAATCGAGCGAGCGCGTTGATCGAGATAGGGAGCGATAAAGCCAGAGAAATGCGGGCTAGCGCCACGCGAATCGGATGGCGTTCCGTTGCGATATTTGCCGGTCAGAACCCCGCGACCTAAGGGGGACCAAGCAATAAAGCCGACTCCCACCTCATCGCAAGCTGGCAAAACTTCTTCCTCTATCTCTCTATTGAGGAGTGAGTACTCCGATTGCGTAGAACTAAGAGCGACCTTGCCAAAGAAAGGATTTTGAATTGTTGCGGCGCGCGCTACCTGCCAGGCGGCAAAATTGGATACTCCGACATAACGAACTCGCCCACTAGAAACCGCGAAATCAAGAGCAGAAAGCGTTTCATCGAGCGGGGTATAGGGGTCCCACTGATGTATCTGCCAAAGATCAACGTGATCCACACCTAATCTTTCCAGTGAGGCGTCGAGATCACCCAGGAGAGAAGCGCGAGAGTTGTTAATCGCTCTCTCGCCGCTCTTGAAAGAGATACCTGCTTTGGTAGCAATCGTGACTTCATCGCGGGCGACAAGAGTTCCCAGAAAGCCACCGATCACGCGTTCAGCATCACCATCGCCATAGACGGCTGCGGTATCGATAAAACTTCCACCTGCATCGAGATAAATTCGGAGCTGATTAGCCGCCTCGTGTTCATCGGTATCTCGACCCCAGGTCATAGTGCCCAGTCCAATTCGAGATACCTGTAGACCAGACCGTCCTAAGGTGCGCTTCTCCATGAGGTGACCCTAGCAACTTGTATGCGAATTTCTCGGTAACCTAAGAGCATGGCAAAGTCATCTGGTTGTGAGGTAGTCCTGTTGCGGCATGCCCACTCCACCGCCAATCTCAAAGGAGTGCTCGCCGGCCGCGACAATCGCGTAGGTCTTTCACCGCGGGGAAAGCGGGAAGCGCAAGAGTTAGCGAATCTCCTGGGATCTGGCAGCTTTGATGCTATTTATTCGTCTCCTTTACGCCGCTGCCGAGAGACGATCGCTCCTCTACTTGCTCTCAAGAAGCAGAAGGTGGAGTTCTTAGATGACCTCCAAGAGATGGAGTACGGTCGCTGGTCTGGAAAATTACTTTCACTCTTGGCGAAAGATGAACTGTGGAAGAAAATACAGAGTCGTCCCAGTCAGGTTCGATTCCCCGGCGGCGAGAGTTTCGGAGAGATGTCACTCCGAGCCAACCAAGCAGTCCTGGAAAAGGCCGCTGGCAAGGAGCGAATTTTGATCGTTTCTCACGGAGATGTCATCAAATCGATCGTGGCCTACCATCTTGGGTTGACCTTGGATCTCTTTCAACGCATATCGATAGATCCCGCCTCAATTTCTACGATCCGGCTTCCCAACTCCCAAATAATCCAAGTTAATTCCACTACCCACTTAACAAAGAGCGCCCCAGGTGAAAAGGGTAAGAGAGATCGTTATAACCTCGGGGGAGGTCAAGGAACGGTATGAGTAGATTTGTGTACAACCATGAGAACGTTTCACGTTGCATCGTCGGAACCGTTGGATTACCGGGGGAGCGCCAATTCTTCCTCCAGGTAGTCTCGCCGCAAGAAACGACCTGCGTGGCGATCGAGAAGTCTCAAGCGATGGCGCTCTCGGAACGGCTGCGGCTCATGATGCGGGAGTTGCGCAGAAACCAACTGGCGAGCCTTGATGAACTCAATGTCGCGGTGGAACGTGATGACACCGCTTTGGAATTTCCCATCACAGAAGATTTCCGTGTGGGTGTAATAGGAATCAGTTGGGATCAAGAGACGCAACGGATTCTTGTCGAAGCGCAATCTATTGGCGACGAGACGCTCACAGAATTACTGGATGAAGATGAGGTGGCGCTGCTTGAGGACGCCCCCGATCTCCTCTCCTTTAAGTTGCGAATTCACCAGGCCCGCTCTTTCTGCGACCGCACCGATGCGGTGGTAGCAGCGGGACGACAGCCCTGCCCATTTTGCGGATTGCCCGTTGATCCAATCGGACACCTCTGCCCGCGTGCGAATGGATATCGCCGTTGACTCCTGCGCAGAGCGTCATCGTGAATGGCGAACTACAAGTTGAAGGACGCTTTGTCGATGCTTCAAATGCCACTCTCTTTGCCAAATGCGTCTTGGGTGGGGAAGAGATCGCAGTTATTTACAAACCTATCGCGGGGGAGCGCCCGCTCTGGGACTTCCCTGATGGGAACCTAGCGCAACGCGAACTCGCAACTTACCTTCTCTCCGAAGCGCTAGGGCTGCATATCGTTCCCTTTACGATAATGCGCGAGGGAACCTTCGGTCCGGGAATGGTGCAGGAGTGGATTGAGATTGATGAAGAGTTAGATCTTGTCGGCTTAGCGAATAGTAATAATGTGCGCATCCGCGAGATGGCCCTCTTTGATGCCGTCATCAATAACACCGATCGCAAGTATGGCCACATACTCGCAACGAGAGATGGCGCAATATTTGGCTGCGACCATGGAGTCACTTTTCATGAGGATCCAAAACTCCGGACGGTTATCTGGCAATTTGCTGGGGAGGAGTTCACCGCCAATGAACTGCAACTGCTCCAGCAGGCGATGGAGGTAGCGCCTACTATTACCAAGGATTTAATCTCAGACTCCGAAATATCTGCACTCACATCTAGAATCCAGAACCTTCTCGAAACAGGAAACTTCCCAGAACCGAGCGAGGAATGGCCACCCGTCCCTTGGCCGCCTTTTTAGGTAGCCTTGCCACCTCATGGAAATTCTAAATAACCCTTGGCCGAGTCCGACCCTTGCAGGAATGGACCGCTCCATCCCGTTCTTACGGTTGCACAGCACGAGTGGTCCTTTGGAAATCGCTCCTGGTTCAGAGCAGCGCATGTACGTGTGTGGCATTACCCCGTATGACGCAACGCATCTAGGACATGCAGCTACTTACCTCACCTTTGACTTGATTAATAGATTTACCCGTTTAAGCGGTGGCGTGATGGACTTCGTCGAAAATATTACCGACATCGATGATCCACTATTGGTGCGTGCCGAGCGCGACGGCACCGATTGGCAGAGCCTGGCGCAGAAAGAGACCGACCTCTTCGCGGCCGATATGGCGGCGCTACGTATTCTTGCCCCAGAATGGTTCGTTCCAGCGACGCAAGCGATGGATTTGGTTGATGACGCAATTACAGCGATGCAAAACAATGGCTACGTCTATGCGCTAGGAGACGACCTCTACTTCAGAACTAAGGACTTCTTAAGTGATCTTCCCTATTCCGAAGCAGAGTGCCTGAAGATTTTTGGAGAGCGCGGGGGAGATCCAGAACGTCCTGGCAAAGAACACCCACTCGATCCCGTTCTCTGGATTGGTAATAAGGAGGGAGAACCCGGTTGGAACTCCTCTCACGGATTCGGGCGACCTGGTTGGCATATTGAGTGCGCGGTGATAAGTCTGCGCTACTTGTTGGGGGAAGAGTTCCTCAGTGGCGATGCGCGGAGAACCTCCTTAATAGATATCCAGGGCGGCGGAAGCGATTTGATATTCCCGCACCATTACATGTCAGCAATACAAGTTCAGGCGATCACAGGACAACAATTTGCCCGAGGATATGTGCATACGGGGATGATCGGACTTGATGGCGAGAAGATGAGTAAGAGCAAGGGAAATCTCGTCTTCGTATCCACTCTGCTGAATAATGGCGTGGATCCTGTAGTAATTAGATTCGCTCTGCTCCGCGATCACTACGCAACGGAGCGGATGTGGAGCCAAGAACTTCTAGTAGCAGCCCAGAAGGATGTGGAGCGGATCAGGCTTGCCCTCTCGCGCAATGAAGTTGCACCCACTCATGAAGTGGTCTCCCAAATCATCACAGCGCTCAGCGATAACCTTGATACGCCCAGGGCGATAACAGCTCTCTTTGATTGGGCAAGCGCAACGGAATCAGGTCTCGTAGGAGGTTCCGCTGGCGAATTGGCGCGGGCACTGGACAGCGCTTTGGGCTTAGCCTTCTAGGCTAAACTGAGCTCATCTAAAGAGGGACTCCTTATCGCACCCCGCAGGTAAGTTCTTCAACACCGCATGACAATGGAGTCCGAAAACATGGAAGCAGTACTTTTTGATATGGATGGGACTCTGATTAACTCAGAGCCCTATTGGTTGATTGCTGAGACCGCGTTGATGGCTCGTTATGACCACCAGTGGACCGATGAGGATCAGGCGTATTGCCTCGGTGGACCGCTGCCTAAAGTGGGCGCCTACATGTCCAAACTTGCCTCCGCCGCCGAAGATGCAAACTACTTCGAGAATGAACTCGTTCGATTGGTCGCAGAGCAATTCACATTTGGATTGGAGTTCATGCCGGGAGCAGAAGAACTCGTCCACGATCTAGTTAAAGCACAGATTCCCATGGCCCTGGTTTCAGCAAGTCCACGCTTGCTCGTTGACGCTGCGATCAACCTCCTGCCCTCTGGAACATTTATCACCAGCGTCTCTAATCAAGATGTGAAAGTAAGTAAGCCCGATCCCGAGAGCTACCTCAAGGCCGCCGCATATCTCGGAGTCGACATTTCCAGATGTTTGGTCCTCGAGGATTCGCGCACCGGAATTGATGCAGGATTGGCTAGTGGCGCCGTCGTCCTTGGCATTCCACACTTGATCACATACCCACCAACACCGAGACTCCACCTGCGCCGCGATCTAGTGGGTCTTGACACGGCGGATGTTAGAGAGATTTTCCATATCGAGAGCGAAGAGGCCACCAATGCGACCAGAATTTAATTATGGGGACCGGGTGCAACTCACCGACGCTAAAGGAAAACTGCACACTATAACCCTCAAAGAGGGCGGGGAGTGGCATACCCATAAGGGTTGGTTAATTCATGATCAAATCGTTGGAATGCCGCAAGGATCGGTCGTGGAGACAACAGCGGGTCTCAAATTTCTTGCATTCAAACCGCTACTCGGTGATTACGTTCTCTCTATGCCGCGCGGCGCGACCATTGTCTATCCCAAGGATGCCGCACTTATCGTTGGTTTCGCCGATATCGCACCCGGTCTACGAGTTCTAGAAGCAGGAGTCGGTTCGGGAGCTCTCACAATCTCGTTACTGCGTGCCGTCGGACCAACTGGAGCGGTCGACTCGTACGAGCGACGTGCAGAGTTTGCCGAAATTGCGACCAAGAATGTCACCAACTATTTCAATGGAGCGCCAGAAAATTGGAGCCTCACCTTGGGCTCGGTGCAGGATAAATCGAGCGATGTTAAATATGACCGCATCGTTCTTGACATGTTGGCCCCATGGGAATGCGTTGAATTAGCCGACAATGTCCTACATCCCGGAGGAGTGTTGCTGGCCTACGTCGCCACAACAACCCAACTTTCGGCGATGGCGGAGGCGATTAAAGAATCTGGGCGATTTACTGAGCCCGAAAGCAGTGAGTCAATGGTCCGACAATGGCACCATGAGGGTCTGGCGGTACGTCCCGTGCATCGGATGATCGGACACACGGGGTTCTTAATTCAAGCGCGACGTTTGGCTCCTGGCGTTACTGCGCCGCTGCGCAGACGCCGTCCATCTAAGGGCGCTTATGGGCTCCCCGAAGATGAGAGCGTTATTTAACTCCGAGCAGATCTACTACAAATACCAAGGTCTCATTCGCTGGAATATTTCCGGCGCCCTGCGCTCCGTAAGCTAAGGCAGGCGGGATGATGAAGAGTCGACGTCCGCCAATCTTCATTCCAGGAATACCCTGCTGCCATCCTGCGATGAGGTTAGAGAGAGGCGCCGTGAATGGTTGCGCGGTCCAAGAGGTTTGGTACACAACTCCAGTTTTCCAGGACATCACTACGTATTGCGCTGTGACGGTCGAGGATGAAATGGCAGTTTTGCCCTTACCAACAATTATGTCCTTGGTTATAAGTTTTGTAGGCGCCGCTCCCACTGCTTTTCCAATAACAGGCGCTACTCCGGCATGGGCAGAGACAGAGGGCAGATGTACGGTGTTCACTTTAGCCTTTCCGAGTACCTTGGGCGCCGCTGTCGCAGCGTGAGCGAACGATGGCGCGATCGCGCTAAATGCAATAAGTCCAATTGCTCCTAAGCGGACCGCCTTCGAGTGGTAAAAATTCATCAAGCTTCTCCTTCGAAAATTGCTTTGAAATCAGGTGGCGATACTAGCAAACGCATAGAGTACGGGTGTGTCAGACCAGAAGACCGAGAGGCTCATCAACCTTACGATGGCGCTCTTAGCCACTAAGCGTTTTCTCAGCAAAGCCGAAATATTCCAGCAGGTTGCCGGCTACACGGGAACACCTGAGACGAAAGAGCGCATGTTCGAACGGGATAAGGACGACTTGCGCAAACTAGGAATCACCATCCAAGTCGGCACACATGACCCGCTCTTCGATGATGAGCAGGGATACCGCATCCTGGAAAGCGAATATGAACTTGATATAGGCGAATTGAGCCCCACGGAATTGTCCTACCTATCACTTGCTGCCACGATCTGGCGTAACCAATTGTTCTCAGCTAGCGGTTCACTCGCTCTCGTAAAATTAGATGCCCTGGGTGGAACTGCGCTAAGAGAAGATTTTGGCCATGCCACTCTTTCGCTAGAAAACGAGACGCCACTCTTCCCTGCACTGTGGGGAGCGCTTACCGAAAGTCAAAACATCGCCTTCACATATCGCAGCAAGGTAACTTCTACGCGTCACATCTCTCCTTACGGCTTAACACTGTGGCATGGAACTTGGTACTTAGTCGGAAAAGATCTCGAGAAAAATGACCTCCGAGTTTTTCGCGTCTCGCGGATTACCTCCGAGATCACCCTAGAAGGCAGAGGGGGAGCATTCATAGTTCCTGACGATTTTAGAATTGAAGAGCATCTCATCATGTTGAATCCCGAGCCAGTAACGCGTTTTACTGCTCGCGTTCGAGTGGGACGCTGTCACAGCTTGCGTTCCAAATCTCAAGTGTCGAGCATCGATGCCGAATGGGATCATGTGGAGTTCGCTCTGGGTAACAACTGGCGCGAGGAGATACTCTGGTTTGGTTCCGACATCGTCCTGGAAAGTCCAACGGAGAACGTTGCGGAAATTGCTGCACTCTTACGGAGCAAACTATGAGTGAGACCGCTCTCGATCGCGTCGCACGCGCTCTCAATTTGATTCCATTTATTGCTAGCAACCCCGGCCTCTCAGTCGTTGAGATAGCGGCACGATTCAATTCAACACCAACCCAAATCTCCAAGGATCTCTCCCTTCTTCACATGTGTGGCCTCCCTGGATACTCACATTTGGAATTGCTCGATATTGATTATGAGGATCCTGAATATGTTTCGGTAACCGAAGCTCAGGTTCTAGACCAACCCCGATCCCTTACCCAAGTTGAAGCGCTCACTCTCGTTCTAGGATTGCAATTGCTAGGTGAGTTGTCCTCCGATACGGATGAAGCGGCGGCTATTACAACCTTGCAAAATCGCATCAGCGGACTGTTTGGAGAGCAGCTGGCGCGCAAAGTTACGATTACCGATGCCATCGTCGATTCACCGATCGCACGAAAACTCTCTCAAGCAATTGCCCAGAGCTCGCACCTCACAATTCACTACAACTCTGCCTCCAGCGACTCCGTCAGTACGCGAGATATTTTTCCACTCGAAATTATTTATCACGACGGAATCGGCTACCTCAACGCCTTTGCCACAATAGAGGGGGAGTTGCGCACATTCCGCCTAGACCGCATTGATGAAGTACAGGTGGGCCAGCCCGATGTAGATTTTCTCCAACGCGTTGTTGAACAAGTTCGACCTCCTGGAGATAGCGAGATCGAAATCGAGATGGGGCGTGATGGCTTCTTTTTCATCGAAAAACATAACGAAATTGTTACCTCGTATCACGAGAGCGGGGATAGCTTTCGAATAACGTTGAGGGTCACCTCCGGTGAGTGGATAACCCGTACATTGATGGCCTGGCCCAGCCGGGTGACCGTCGTACGCCCCGCTGATCTGGCGCAGACTATTGCGGAGCGAACCGCAGGCGCACTCGCCAATTACCACTAAGATTGGCCTACCTCGAGATTGGAATATAAATGGGAGACCTTAAGCCCTGGCACATCGTTATTGTCGTACTTGTCTTTGTCGTTCTCTTTGGAGCGAAGCGGCTCCCAGATTCGGCTAAGTCGGTCGCCAAGTCACTCCGTATTTTCAAGGACGAGTTGAAGACGCCTGAAGAGAAAAAGTCAGATGGCGGTTCTTCTTCTACACCTTCCAACTAGGAAGTAGTCGGTGACCACTGAAGATAGTGGTCGGATGTCATTGCTGGAGCACTTTCGAGAGCTTCGCAAGCGCACTGTCCGTTCTGCTCTATCGATCGCCATATTTGGAACTGTCGGGTGGATTTTTTATACCAAGATAGTCCGCATCTTGACCAAGCCAGTCTGCGATCTTTCGCTGGCTCAGTCGACTCCCCATCACTGTGGCGTACTTTACATCGATGGAGTTCTAGGACCCCTTAATTTACAGATCTCGGTTGCCATCGTCTCCGGAGTTATCCTCGCCTCGCCGATATGGCTCTATCAACTCTGGGCTTTCGTATCGCCTGCGATGCACAAACGAGAGAAGAAGTATTCGATCTTCTTCATCGCCGTAGCAACTCCATTTTTCGTGGCAGGCGCGGCGCTGGCCTACTGGATTTTGCCGTTAGCAATTCGCGTTCTGCTGGGATTTACACCCACCACGTTGACCAACCTCATCAAATTTAGCGACTACCTGACATTTGTTCTTCACCTCATTCTGGTCTTTGGCCTCGCCTTTGAACTTCCCGTTCTGCTGGTATCACTCAATTTCGCCGGAGTTCTCTCAGGGCGATCAATTCTCAAGCCATGGCGAATAGCAGTCTTCGGCATCACACTCTTTTCGTCGACCTTCGTCCCGACGAGTGATCCCTTCACTATGGGCGCTTTAGCGCTACCACTAATAGGTTTCTATTTCGCTGCGGGCGGTCTGGCTATTCTCAACGATCGCCGCCGAGCTTCGAAGATCGTAGAGTGAAAGCGCTCGTCGTCATCAACCCGCGCGCGGGTGGTGGCAAAGGTGCGACGATCGGCGCGAAGGTGCGTTCCCATTTGGATCGCGGTGGAGATGCCATCTCGTACATCGAAGCCCCCTCTCTCCAGGAATCTCTAGAGCAGGTAACTGCAGCTTGTGCGACCGCTAAATTTGATTTACTCATCTGCGTCGGTGGCGATGGACTTATCCACGATCTCTTGCCCGCGCTTATTGAAAACGACCTACCGCTGCTTGTGATCCCTGCGGGTACGGGAAATGATTTTGCGCGAACCTTAGGGCTACATGGGGAGAAGTTGGCCCTCATTCTGGCTCAACCGAGCCTCGCTAAGCCCTCGCGAATTAATGTAGGAATGGTAAAACATGGCGCGATAGAAACGCCTTTCGTGCAAATTTTGAGCACCGGCTTTGATTCGGTTGTTAATGAGCGTGCCAACAATTTTAAGGCGGTGCGCGGTAAGGTCAAATACATTATTGCTGTGCTGCAGAAAGTGTGGAGATTCCGAGCTCTGGAATTCACGATGGAGATTGACGGTCAAACGCACCAGCAACGCGCGATGCTGGTCTGCGTTGCCAATGGCCAGAGTTATGGCGGAGGAATGAAAATTGTGCCGCATGCAAAGGATGATGATGATCTTCTCGACGTAATGGTCGTTGATCGGGTGAATCCCTTAAGACTTCTTATGGTATTTCCACGCGTATTCTTCGGCACCCATGTAACACACCCTAAGGTTCACTTTTATAGTGGCACCAAGATCAAGATCGCCGGAAATACACAGGCCTTTGCCGATGGAGAGAAGGTTGCAGATCTGCCGATCGAGGTTCGTATATCTGGGCATCGCTTGCAGGTCTACCGCTTATGAGTACACCTGCCGAACGTTATGCGGCAGCTGCGCTAAGAAATTCCTTTAAGGCAACGAATGAATTCGCGGCCAAATTTGCTTTTCCGCTCGATGACTTTCAAATAAGTGGCTGCCACTCCTTGGAGGCAGGCAGGGGAGTGCTCGTCGCTGCCCCCACCGGTGCTGGTAAAACCGTTGTTGGAGAATTTGCTGCATTCCTTGCAATGAGCCAAGGGAAGAAGTGTTTCTACACTGCTCCTATCAAGGCGCTCTCTAACCAGAAGTATTCGGATTTTAAGGAGATGTTTGGCGAGGCAAATGTGGGTCTACTCACCGGCGACACCAGCATCAATTCTGAGGCGAATATCGTTGTAATGACGACTGAAGTTTTGCGAAATATGATCTACGCGGATTCGCGCACCCTTAACAACCTGCAATTTGTAGTGATGGATGAGGTCCACTACCTCGCAGATAAGTTTCGCGGAGCCGTTTGGGAAGAGATTTTGATCCATCTTCCAGAGAGCACCCAAGTCGCTTCACTCTCGGCAACGGTTTCAAATGCGGAAGAGTTCGGTGATTGGCTCAATGAGGTTCGTGGAAATACCGATGTCATAGTCTCTGAAACTCGCCCCGTTCCGCTCTACCAGCACGTGATGTTCCATAACCGCCTTTTGGATCTATTTGTGGAAGATGGGCGGGTAAATCCAGAGATTGTTCGGCTGGAAAAGGAGAGCTACCGCAATGCTCGTGCCGCTGGCGGCGCCCATAAAGGGCGCAACTCAGGTTGGAACGATCGTGGACCTAATGTCAAACAACTGAGTCGTCCAGATGTTATTGAGAAATTGGATCGAGAAGGATTGTTACCGGCGATCACCTTTATCTTTTCCCGCAACGCCTGCTCCGCGGCAGTGCACCAATGTCTGGTCGCGGGCATCCGCCTGACCAATGCCGAAGAGCGGAGCACCATCCGTGAGATTGCCTTCCGCGCTACATCTAACATTCCCGAAGAGGACCTGGTCGTCTTGGGATTCGCGGAATGGCTCGATGGATTAGAGCGCGGGATCGCGGCACACCATGCTGGCCTGCTTCCGGCTTTCAAGGAGACAGTCGAAGAGCTCTTTCAACGCGGCCTCGTAAAATGCGTCTTCGCTACCGAAACCCTCGCCCTAGGAATTAACATGCCAG
>JBAXVT010000043.1:0-13773 GCA_037128715.1 Actinomycetes bacterium | reverse complement strand
TGAAGTAATCGCTTCGATGCGATTTATAACGCGAGTTGTTTGAGCTCTGGCATCACCGGTGAATTCAAGTGGTGATGAGAGAAGTGCTTCAAGGGCCGCCTTATCGAGTGGAATGCGCGAATCAACAGCAAGTGCATCGATCATGGTATTTGCCTTACCGGCGCGAATTCCTAGCGCTGCAGCGACGGCGTGCTCTTTAATGACTTCGTGAGCTAGCTCGCGCCCCACACCTGCTTTAACCGCAGCGACCAAGATCTTGGTGGTGGCAAGGAATGGAAGGTAGCGGGTCAGTTCGGCGTTGATAACATCGGGAAAAGCACCAAACTCATTGAGTACGGTCATAAATGTTTCGAGGAGTCCATCGATGGCATAGAAGGAATCGGGGAGTGCAACTCGACGAACAACGCTGCACGAAACATCGCCTTCGTTCCATTGATCACCACTAAGTTCTCCGACCATTGAGGCATAGCCACGGAGAATGACCGATAAGCTGTTGACGCGCTCGCACGATCTGGTATTCATCTTATGTGGCATCGCGCTGGAGCCAACCTGGCCGGCTTTAAAGCCTTCGGTTACGAGCTCTGCGCCAGCCATCAAACGAATTGATGTAGCAAACGAGGAAGGGGCCGCTGCCAGTTGAACCAAGGTGGTGACAACATCGAAGTCAAAGGAGCGTGGATATATTTGACCCGCAGAATCTAGAACGCGTTTAAAACCAAGATGCGCCGCAATCTCTTCTTCTAACTTCTGATGCGCAGCAGCGCTACCAAGTAAATCAACTGAATCTTGTGCGGTTCCAACGGGGCCTTTGATCCCCCGAATTGGGTAGCGATCAATCAAATTTTCTAAACGCTCATAGGCGAAGAGGAGTTCTTCTGCAGCCGAGGCAAAGCGCTTTCCTAAAGTAGTTACTTGTGCTGCAACATTGTGCGAGCGCCCGGTAATTGGTTGATCAATATATTGACCAGCTCGCTCGGCCAGCATGGCAAGTGCAGCAACAACGCGCTCTTGTACCAATATCAAGCCATCGCGAATCTGCATCGCCTCAACATTTTCGGTGAGATCGCGCGAAGTCATTCCGGCGTGAATCGCTTCGTGACCTGCCAGAGCGTTGAACTCTTCGATGCGCGCTTTCACATCGTGACGCGTTAACTTTTCACGGCTATCGATCGATGCGAGATCTACTTGAGTTAAAACCTTTTCGTAATCTGCAATTACATCTTTTGCAATGGGGTGACCCAATCCAGATTGGGCGCGCATTACTGCGATCCATAATTTACGTTCTTGAATTATCTTCGACTCTGGTGACCAGATGGAGCGCATCGCCGCCGATGCATAACGATCAGCTAATACGCTCATGACTCAATTCTCCCTTACTTTGGGCGCGGTCGATGCCGCCAGCGCTATGTCGTGGCGATAGTGCGCCCCTCGTAGAGTTATCTTGGCGATCGCCTCATAAACAGTTGTACGTGCCGCGGCCAGCGTCTGACCCAGCGCGGTTACCGAAAGCACCCGACCCCCAGATGAATGCAGGACGCCATCTTTAATCGCCGTGCCCGCATGATGGATAAAGGCTCCTTCGGCGGACCCGACTCCGGTGATCGGATCGCCCACGCGTGGGCTCATCGGATAACCCTCTGCCGCGAGAACGACCGTTACTGCGGCCTCCTCCGACCATTCCAGGGCGGGAGCGCTTCCAAGCCCACCGGTCGCTGCTTGGTACAAGAGCGTGGCGAGGGGGGTCTGCAGACGAGGGAGTAAAACTTGGGTTTCGGGATCACCAAAGCGGGCGTTAAATTCGATAACGCGGATGCCGCGCGAGGTAAGTGCCAGGCCCGCATAGAGCAACCCCACAAAGGGAGTATCCCGCGCCTTCATTTCGGCAATCGTGGGCTTGAGAACCTGAAGAAGAGTTTGTTCGACGATATCCGTGGGAGCCCAGGGCAATGGTGAATACGCCCCCATGCCTCCAGTATTCGGTCCCAGATCTCCATCGAGCGCGCGCTTGAAATCCTGGGCTGGCTGCATGGCAAGGATCGTTGTTCCATCAGATATTCCAAAGAGCGAAACTTCGGGCCCATCTAAGAACTCTTCAATGACAACGCGAGGCGATAGGTAGGCATGATCGAGAGCCATCTGACGGTCATTGGTTACAACGACTCCTTTGCCCGCGGCTAACCCATCGTGCTTTACCACGTAGGGAGCGCCGAATGCATCCAGCGCCGCTTCCATCTCTGCCTTTGTGGTACATGTGAAACTGCGGGCGGTGGGAACGCCAGCATCGTGCATCACGCGCTTTGCAAAATCTTTAGAACCTTCGAGGGTGGCTGCGATTGCACTCGGTCCAAAGGTGGCAATCCCCGCTTTTCGCAGCGCATCGGCGAGACCATTAACAAGAGGTTTCTCTGGCCCAATCACCACTAAATCAATTGCTAACTCCTGCGCCAGTGCAACCACTAATTGATTGTCATCAACATCGATGGCATGCAGCGTTGCGAATTGTGCTACTCCCGGATTTCCAGGAGCGGCATGCAACTCTTCTAATACGGGATCACGTTTAAGCGCCTGTGCGAGAGCGTGCTCGCGGCCACCAGATCCAATCAGAAGAACCTTCAAATGAAATCCTTGACGACGATGGTCTCATCGCGTCCTGGGCCAACTCCGATGGCGCTCATCGGCGCTCCCGAGATCTCCTCTAGGAATTTAATGTACGCACGGGCATTTGCCGGCAAATCTTCTATCTTGCGCGCTTTGGAAATATCTTCTTTCCAGCCGGGTAGGTATTCGTAGATTGGTTTTGCATGGTGGAAATCTGATTGAGAAGATGGAAGTTCTTCAACGCGCTTGCCATCAATCTCGTAAGCGACACAGACTGGAATCTGCTCCCAACCAGTGAGCACATCGAGCTTGGTTAAGAAGAAATCTGTTAATCCATTTACGCGCACTGCATAGCGAGCGATCGGGGCGTCATACCAACCACAGCGACGAGCGCGACCAGTTGTAACCCCGATCTCTCCCCCGATGGTACGTAACTTTTCGCCATCTTCATCGAAGAGCTCAGTTGGAAATGGTCCGGAGCCGACGCGTGTGGTGTACGCCTTAACAATTCCAATCACGCGAGTGATCTTTGTTGGACCGATTCCAGATCCCGTGCAAGCACCGCCCGCAGTTGGGTTAGAAGATGTTACAAAGGGATAAGTGCCGTGATCAACGTCGAGAAGTGTTCCTTGCGAACCTTCAAGCAGCACGATCTTGCCAGCCTTAAGCGCTTGATCGAGAAGCAAAACGGTATCTGTTACATAGGGGCGCAATATCTCGGCATAGCCCAAGTATTCATTGAGAACCTCTTCGACCTCGATGCCCTTACGATTGAAAACCTTGATTAACACCTGGTTCTTATCGCGCAGCGCGCCTTCGATCTTCTGACGCAAGATAGATGGATCGAAGAGATCTTGCACACGAATACCGATGCGGTTGATCTTGTCGGCGTAAGCCGGGCCGATGCCGCGACCAGTTGTGCCAATTTTGGAATTGCCTAAGAAGCGCTCTGAAACCTTGTCGATGGTGCGGTGATATGGCGTAATGAGATGCGCGTTAGTGCTGATCTTCAATTTTGAAGTATCGATACCGCGTTCGTTTAAACCTTTGATCTCCTGCAGTAGAACAGATGGATCGATCACAACGCCGTTGCCAATAACTGGAACGACGTTGGGACTCAAGATTCCGGATGGAAGCAGATGGAGCGCGTACTTCTGGTCACCGATAACAACGGTATGGCCAGCATTGTTTCCACCTTGATAGCGAACGACATAGTCGACGCGATCTCCCAAGATGTCAGTCGCCTTACCCTTACCTTCATCGCCCCATTGAGCGCCGAGTAGTACTAGAGCAGGCATTTTTTAACCTAACTTTCTTGGGAGTTAATACACGAGAGAGAAACTACTTGTTAAGCGACGTTCCAGTGGAACGGAGATCTTCACAGGCTTCCAGAACGCGCTTCGCGAGACCGGCTTCGCCAGCCTTACCCCATGCACGAGGATCATAAGCCTTCTTATTTCCGACTTCGCCATCAACCTTTAGGACTCCATCGTAATTCTTCAAGATGTGATCAGCGATAGGACGGGTGAATGCATACTGAGTGTCGGTATCGATATTCATCTTTACAACGCCATAATCGAGTGACTCACGAATTTCCGAGAGCAGCGAACCAGAGCCACCGTGGAATACGAGATCCATTGGCTTTGATCCCGCAGGAAGTCCGAGCTTTGCGGCAACAGCATCTTGCAGGGTCTGCAAGATCTTTGGTTGCAAGACAACGTTGCCTGGCTTGTATACGCCGTGCACATTTCCAAATGTTGCAGCGACCATGTAACGAGCATGTGGGTCGTTTCCGAGAGTATCGATTGTCAAAAGCGCATCTTCTGGAGTTGAGTACAACTTTGCATCGTGCTTTGCCTCAATGCCATCCTCTTCGCCACCGACTACGCCAATTTCAATTTCCAAGATGGTGCGAGCAGCCTTCGATTTTTCTAGTAACTCTTTGGCAATGCTCATGTTCTCGGGCATAGAGACCGCTGATCCATCCCACATATGTGAGTTGAATAGGGGGGCCTTGCCGGAGTTGACGCGATCGGCGCCAAAGGCGAGCAGTGGACGCATAAATCCATCTAGCTTCTCCGCTGGGCAGTGATCGGTATGAATTCCAATATTGACGTTGTAGTTCTTGGCGACGACATGTGCGAACTCAGCGAGCGCAACAGCGCCATCGAGCATGTTCTTCACCGTTGAACCGGAAAGGTATTCCGCTCCGCCCCAGGAGATCTGGACGATTCCATCGGACTCTGCTTCTGCAAATCCGCGGATCGCACCGATCAGGGTCTGGGATGAAGAGACGTTGATCGCTGGGTATGCAAAGGCGCCAGCCTTGGCGCGGTCCAACATTTGTGCATAAATTTCCGGGGTTGCGATAGGCATGTGTGATGGTCTCCCTGTTGAGGTTAAAAGGCTGTAAGTGGACGCCAATGGCTCAACGCTGGGTCAGGCTGTCGTGCTTACGGCTAATCCCACCACATTTTGCAGCGGATTGGAAAACCCGCAGGGCCTTTCGCGCTAATTGATCCCAAAATGGCTCAATATTCGGTCAATCCCAAGCAATCCGAAATTTGAATGCATCATTGCCTGCCCCCCTCTGAGCAACCAACGCCCAGCGACCTCGAGAGTATGAAGGTGGGCTACCACCCTAAAAACGCTATTAAATAGTACGAACACTATGCCCCCTTAATTTTGCCGCCCCAGGGAAGTGGAGCGGAGCTGTGTTAGGTCGGCAAAACTAGGTGAGATGCTGCCTCCGATCGACCGTCCTCATTGAAGGTGGTGGAGAGCCTTCGATTGTGGATATCTCTCACCCCTCCGAGAGAGTCTGATTTACTTGTTATGAATAGGGCGCTGGCGTAGCCTCACCGCCATGAGTTCATTGGAGAATCTCTCTCACGAGGATCGAATATTTCCCCCCAGCCCAGAGTTCGCGGCCCAAGCCAATGCCCAGGCCTCGCTGTACCAAGAGGCTGCCGAAGATCGCTTAGCTTTTTGGAGTAGACAGGCTGACTATTTGCATTGGGATAAGAAGTGGGATCAAGTCCTCCAGTGGGAAGTTCCCTCCGCGCAGTGGTTTCTCGGCGGAAAGCTCAACGCAACTTATAACTGCCTAGATGTACATGTACTTGAAGGACGGGGCGATCGAGTTGCCTTCCACTTTGAAGGCGAACCTGGTGACACCCGCACGATCACATATGCGCAGATGCTGCACGATGTAAAAAAAGCTACCAATGCACTTATTGAATTAGGAATTAGCGCGGGAGATCGCGTTGCAATTTATATGCCGATGATTCCAGAAGCTGCCGTTGCAATGTTGGCTTGCGCACGAATTGGCGCCGCACATTCGGTCATCTTCGGTGGATTTAGTGCCGAAGCGCTCAAGAGTCGGATCCAGGATGCAGATGCAACTTTAGTGATTACCTCCGATGGGGGATTTCGCAAAGGTGGAGCGTTTCCGTTAAAACCAGTGGTCGATGAAGCGCTCGCTGGAACCGATCACAATGTAAAAAATGTTCTCGTCGTGAAACGCACTGGGCAAGAGACCGCCTGGTTCGCTGGGCGCGATATCTGGTGGCATGAGATTGTTGACCGCCAAAGTCCAGAACATGTTGCGCAAGGTTTTGATTCGGAACACGTTCTATTTATTCTTTACACCTCTGGAACAACTGCTAAGCCAAAGGGAATCTTTCACACCACCGGCGGCTATCTCACCCAAACTTCATATACACATCGCGCCGTCTTTGATCTCAAATCAGAGACGGATGTGTATTGGTGCACTGCAGATATTGGCTGGATCACTGGGCATTCCTATGTTGTGTACGGTCCAATGATCAATGGCGCCACCCAAGTGATGTACGAAGGCACACCCGATTCGCCTACGAAGCATCGCCTCTTTCAAATTATCGAGAAGTACAAGGTTTCAATTCTCTATACCGCGCCAACACTGATCCGTACCTGGATGAAGTGGGGCGACGAGTTCCCTGCCGATAGTGATTTAACTTCACTTCGCTTGCTCGGATCTGTTGGGGAGCCAATTAATCCCGAGGCATGGATGTGGTACCGCGAAGTCATCGGAGGCAATAATTGTCCGATCGTGGATACCTGGTGGCAGACAGAGACCGGTGGTCTCATGATTTCGCCGTTACCCGGCGTCACAGCAACAAAGCCTGGATCAGCGATGGCAGCTCTTCCCGGCATCAGCGCCAAAGTAGTTGACGATGAGGGCCATGAAGTTGAAAATGGAAAAGGTGGCTACCTCGTACTCACCGAGCCCTGGCCAGCTATGTTGCGCGGTGTCTGGGGCGAACCGGCGAGATATCAAGAGACCTACTGGTCTCGATTCCCAGGAAAATACTTTGCTGGAGATGGCGCAAAACTTGATGATGATGGCGCAATCTGGTTATTGGGTCGCGTCGATGATGTTATGAATGTTTCCGGGCACCGCATCTCAACGACTGAAGTCGAATCATCACTGGTCTCACACCACAATGTGGCGGAAGCAGCCGTTGTCGGAGCCAACGATGCGATGACGGGACAAGCCATCGTCGCTTTTGTAATTTTGCGCGGTGGCATACCAAAGGTTGACGGAGAAGAGTTAATTAAAGATTTGAAAGCTCATGTAACTAAGGAGATCGGCGCCATCGCTCGGCCAAAGCAAATTTTGGTCGTGGCCGAGCTTCCTAAGACGCGCAGCGGAAAGATTATGCGTCGTTTGCTACGTGACGTTGCAGAGAATAGAACGGTGGGTGACTCAACAACTCTCGCCGATCCAAATATTATGAAACTTATCGGCGAAGGTTTAAAGAGTGGAAAATCTGAAGATTAATTATTGATGAATCTGGCTATTTTTTAGCGAAAGATGCCGTCATTGCGCCCAGCGATATCTGAGATGATCGATGGAGCTCGGGCACTTAACTTGGTGTAGATCTCGCTCTGGGGAATATTGTGCGCTGCCCAGCCCCAAGGAGTGACCAAGAGCAGGTGGCCCAAGACAACGAGAGCAATAAGTGTTCCCAGAGTTGAAAAGGCCGCTCCCAAGAGGGAGTCAACCCATTTAAATGGTCCAAACAAAATCTTGGAGTGAAATAGTTTCCCGAACTTCTTAAATATGGCTTCGCCGAGCGAGGAGGCGATGGTCACCGCGAGAAATAGAAGGGCGAATTTTGTAACGCCATGAGAGTGGAAATAGTGCAGACCAAGGGTCAACCCCAGCAATCCACCACCGATATAACCGATAAAGCTAAAAATTGAGGCGAGGAAACCCACCCGATAGCCCCGAATAAATGAAACCAGGCCGGCCAGGATAAAGATTCCATCTACCCAATTCTTCATAATTTAATCTTCAGATACTTAGTAACTTCGGCCTTTAACTGAGCCGTGGATTTAATGAGACCAATCTGCTTATAAACCACTTTTCCTTGAGCATCGATAAACCAGGTGACCGGCACTCCCAGTCCAAAGATTCCCCGAGTAGCGCTTGTAACATCAAAGAGGATGGGCCAGGTCATCATCTTTTTCATGACAAAGTTGCGGCCTGCTTGCATATTGGTCTCTTCTACATCAATCCCCACAATCGATACTTTGTGGGTTGCTTGTAAATCGAGAAAGTGGGGCATCTCTTGGTTGCAGGGTTCACACCAAGAGCCAAAGACATTCACAACTACAGGGCCACGAATCGACTGGTATATAACGTCTGTTTTATTGTCCAGGCAGGGAAGAGAGATCCCCTTAGTCACTGATTTAGAAACCGTAATGGAAGAGCAACTAACTACCGATCCCTTAACTGCATGAGAAGTGGATGGGAATAGCAAAGTGGCCAGAAGGACCGCGATGGCCACCAGAGTCCGCTTCACCTAAAGTCCTCATCTCTCTTAACGAGTTGCAAGGCTTTAATCTTATCTACCTCACCGATTCCGAATGAAGGACAGAGCGCTGCCAGCGGGCAAGCCCCGCAAGCAGGTTTACGAGAATGGCAAATACGACGGCCATGCCAGATCATTCGCTGCGAGAGGTTTGTCCATTCGGCTTGCGGAATAAGTGCGCCCACCTCGTGCTCAACCTTTACTGGGTCGAGCGATTCACTCCACTCAAAGCGGCGGCTCAATCGACCAAAGTGGGTATCCACCGTGATGCCAGGAACTCCGAAGGCATGGCCCAGGACGACATTTGCAGTCTTGCGGCCGACACCGGGCAAGGTCACCAATTCAGCAAGATCACCCGGAACTTTTGAGTTGTACTCCGTTATTAAGCGCTCGCTGAGGGACTTAAGGTTCTGCGCCTTGGAATGGTAAAAACCGAGTGGGAAAATGATCTCTTCTAGATCGAGAATTTTTGCTGCGGCCATGGCGCGAGGCGTGCCGTATTTCTTAAAGAGGATGGGCGTTACCTGATTGACTCGTTTATCGGTGCATTGCGCTGACAAGACAGTTGCCACCAGGAGTTGAAATGGGGTCTTGAAATCCAGCTCGCAATGGACGTCGGGATAACGCTTAGTGAGTACGCGGTAGATGGCACGGGCGCGCTTGCGCTTGTCCGCAATGCTCGCATCCACCTTGGAAGCCTAGAGGATGTGCCAGCCCAATAGGGTTTGAGCGATCTGGGCTCTGACGGTAGGGTCAACCCGTGAACCAAAAAGACGATGATCTAATTATCCGGCAAGCACCTCTATTTAGTGCACTTGATGATGATGCCTCTCACGCCCTGCGGGCGTCGATGGTGGCTCTCAAACTTAATAAGGGCCAAGTCCTCTTCAAAGAGGGGCAAGAGGGCGATCGCCTCTATGTTGTCGTTCACGGCAAAATCAAATTGGGTACCACAAGCGGAGATGGCCGCGAGAACCTCCTTTCAATCCTTGGACCGGGCGAGATGTTCGGCGAACTTTCGCTCTTTGACCCAGAGCCTCGTACCTCGACGGCGACCGCAGTCACGGATGTTCGCTTGGTATCGCTCGCACACGATGCTGTCATTGGATTAGTAACTTCAAACCCACAAACATCTCTCGAGCTCTTGCGCCGACTAGCCCAACGCCTCCGTAAGTCCAATGAAATCTTGGCTGACTTGGTCTTCGCCGATGTTCCTGGGCGCGTTGCTAAGGCAATCATGGATCTGGGTGAACGTTTTGGTGTTCTGAAAGATGATGGTTTGCATGTTAACCACGATCTCACTCAAGAAGAGTTAGCTCAACTCGTTGGCGCATCTCGTGAAACCGTAAACAAAGCCCTCGCCGATTTCGCGGCGCGTGGTTGGGTAAAGCTAGAACCACGCGCTGTGCTCGTTACAGATGTAGAACGTCTGACTAAGCGCGGCCGTTAAGCCTTACTTAACCAACCAAAGAACAAGCAGTACTCGTACTGAGCCCACTTACTGTAATT
This sequence comes from Actinomycetes bacterium, assembly GCA_037128715.1. Classification (GTDB taxonomy): domain Bacteria; phylum Actinomycetota; class Actinomycetes; order Nanopelagicales; family Nanopelagicaceae; genus PALSA-747. Next base: position 3,808 of record JBAXVT010000043.1, on the reverse strand, counting down.
AGGTTATTTGCGAGCCAGTTTTGCTGGATCAAATATTTCAACGATCCAAGTTGAATGTTGTACATATAGCCACTGGTAGTTGTAGTGGTTCCAAAGGTCCATGCACACTTGTCTGCATTTTCGGATCCATATACGTCATACCACGCGTTAAGGAATGGATCGGTGAGGGTCTCATCGATCTCATGCGTGAAGACGCTCGCCATCGCATCCAAGCCAGCATTTGCATTTGGCGAAACTGTCTGCATAGCGCAAGCGCCGTAGTACTTAGATGTGAAATCTTGAATCGCAACATATTGAATATTCTTCAAAGTGGAAGTTGTTCCATATGAATGCCATCCGCAGTACGTCGTACCGAATCCACTTGTTAGCAGCGTGGTCTTCGCGCCGATATAGACATAGAGAGGCGTTGTACCTGTTGGAACAATCGTGGAATGAGTGGAGATGAATGTGTTGATGTAGGTAGCAACGTTGGCATCGGTCACCGAGACCGCGGTCGGAGCTGTAATTGCGGTGTTAGCCACCCATTGCAGCGAAGGGGCTACCTTGGTCTTGCTGGTGAAGTAAAGAGTGTTGGTATTAAAGACGTGGCCAGCCTTGGCGATCGAGTTCGCCTTAGCGGTTCCGAGTGAGGTCACAATGTTTCCCAGAACGGTGTTCCATTTGGTGACATCGGCAGTTGCCCATGCTCCTACCCAGACTGGAATAAGGGCTACGGTGCCGGTCATGCTGATACAGGTGGTGTGACAGGTAATTGGATTGGCGGCGGCGCCACCTACTACTGCACGTGTTGCGGCTCCCTTGCCATTGATGACAGCCGAGAGCGAGTCGAGCCAGGTTAAGTCCGCGGAGTCGCTATCTGAGGCAACATCTGGGCCGGTACTAGGAGTGGCTTTGGCATCGCTTTCTGCAAGGTCAGCCCAGTTTCGGACTGGGTAGCCATGGGAGCGTATGCCAACTGATTGGAAGTTATTTCCAGAGGATTTTGCGGAGTCTCCAGCAGGCGCTTCGGCGTAAACCGTGACCATGGAGCTCAGAGAGAGGGCGAAGGCGGTGAAAATTACTAGGGGAAGGCGAAGTTTCATTGGGTAAGCGTAAAGTCTAGACCTCAAGTTTAGGCTTAACCGGTCATACGGCGTGTCGCTCCCTTATAAAACCTCGACAGTTAACTCGATTTCTACTGGTGCATCGAGAGGCAACTCTGCAACGCCGATAGCGCTGCGAGCGTGCTTTCCATTGGCGTCACCGAAGATATGGATCAAAACTTCAGAGGCTCCATTGACGACTGCAGGGGCTGCAATAAAACCTGGCACCCCGTTGACGTAACCAACGACACGAACGACCTTAACGATTGAATCAACTGGCGCAACAAGCTCAACTGCAGCGAGAGCATTGAGAAGACAGACCTGCGCCATCTCCTTTGCTTGCTCGGGAGTTACTGCTCCACCGACTTTGCCAATGAATGGGATCTTTCCTTCCACCAGCGGAAGCTGCCCGGCGGTAAATACCAAGTTGCCGGTGCGCACAGCAGGAACGTAAGCCGCTACTGGAAGTGCTGCAACGGGTAATGTGAGATTGAGTTCAGCGAGTTTTGCGCGGACATCCATTTAAGCAACCGCCCTTTTCATATAGGCAACCAAATTATCTCCGCCACCTGGTGCCGGAATTACTTGTACAAGTTCCCATCCTTCGGAGCCCCAATTATCGAGAATCTGCTTGGTTGCATGTGTCAGTAATGGAACGGTTACATATTCGAACTTCGTCATTAGTTGCCTCCAGTGAGTGCGGCTTTAACGAGCCCCGAGACGGTGCCGCCATCTGCCTTGCCTGCTATCTTCGGTGAAATAATTTTCATAACTTGTCCCATACCTGCCGGACCATTTGCTCCTGACTCAGCAATTGCTTCGGCAATCATCTTCTTGATTTCATCTTCAGAGAGTTGGGCTGGCAAGTAGGTGATGATGAATTCACCCTCCAACTTCTCGCGCTCGGCGCGATCAGGGTGGCCACCATCGGTAAATGCTTCAGCAGCTTCGCGGCGCTTCTTGGCTTCGCGAGAGAGGACAGTGATGATCTCGGGTTCGGTCAGCGTTCGAACTTCTTTCCCTGCTACCTCTTCCATGGTGATGGCGGTCAGAACCATGCGGATAGTGCCGGATTTGAGTTCGTCGCGAGAGCGAATCGCCTCGGTGAGATCGCTCTTAAGTATCTCTTTGAGTCCCATAGGGGTATCTTCTCATGCCTATGAGTTATCGACTACGCGAGGCGACGCTGCCAGTACTGCCGGCGGGGCATCAACCCATTCGGATACTGCATTTTTCCGATCTGCACCTGACGCCTAAGCGCTCCGTTGAAATTGCGGATATTAAGAGCTTTGCTGACCTAAAGCCAGACCTTGTTATAAGCACTGGTGATTTCCTAGCCGATCGTGCTGCAGTGCCTATTGCTCTCGATGCCCTATATCGGCTTCTCGAAATCCCCGGCGTCTTTGTCTTTGGCTCTAATGATTACTACTCACCAAGATTAAAAAATCCGTTGAGATATCTGATGCGCGACCACGGAAAGAGAGTCTTAGGAGATTTACTTCCGATAGAAGATCTTCGCACTGGACTCACCAATCGTGGCTGGAAAGACCTAAACCATCAACGATCTACTTTGAAGATAAAAGGCTCCACGATTGAATTTCGCGGTGTCGATGATGCCCACCTGGAGCTAGATGATTATTCAAAAGTCGCGGGAGCAGCTTTGAATTGTGACTTAGCTATTGGAGTGACTCACGCTCCATATCTGCGAATTTTGGAAGCCATGTCGCGCGACTCTTTAGATCTGATCTTTGCGGGTCATACCCATGGTGGCCAGGTCAGACTTCCTTGGCCGGGGGGCTCGAAGGCGCTTACAACTAATTGCGACCTACCAACATGGCGTGCGCGGGGAGTATCGCAAGTTAAAGGTGAACCATGGCTCAATGTTTCGGCCGGAATGGGAACTTCGCCCTTCGCTCGGATTAGGGTCGCATCACCACCCGAGGTTTCTCTTATTACTCTCGAGAGTAGCGTGTGAAATTTGCCAGTTTATTAAAGCCTGTTTTCTCGTAGACGCGAACCGCCGCAAAATTGCCATCACGGATTCCCAGCCCAACTTCGCTTATTCCCAGTAAGAAGGAATGTGAAACCATCCCTGCACTTAATTTTGTCGCTAGACCCTTGCCGCGATCCTGAGAGCGAGTAACGACTGAGACCATTACATGTAATCCGGATTGCCATTTAACCACTGCGGCTAACGAGGCCAATTCACCGAATTCATTTCGAACTCCTCCCCAAAATATTTCTTCGGGGTCTCCGGGGCGCACTGAAGAGTCCAGAGCGTGCTCATCAATAATGTCATTTATTTCGGAATAATCCTCAAGAAGTTCAATTTTGAAGCCGTTCTCACGAGTCTTTGCCTCCCAGAATTGCGAACTTCCCCCGCGCTTGAGGCCATGAAAAGTTTCTCTCGACGAATCGGCCAATGCTACGGATTGGCATCGTTCGTCAAAGTGAGCATTTGGTCCATACAGTTGGCTATAAATGCTTTCGCCCGCTATGACAAAAGAGAAGGACTCTGCATTTTTATAAGCGACTACAAAATTCTCGGCTCCCATAAAGTATTTGGCGGCGTTATTCACACCAAGTGCAGAGTGCGCCCAAGACTGAGCTTCGTCAAGATCTTCCGTCTCTTCTAGCATCTTGAAATTATAGAGTGATAAAGTTAATTCACTCGCGATTGGTGGCATTAAAGGAACTCAAGTGATTGGGTTCCTTTTTTGTTTCCA
>JBAXVT010000042.1:0-14367 GCA_037128715.1 Actinomycetes bacterium | reverse complement strand
CACCGCTAGTTGGCGTCAAACAGATCACTCTCGCAACACTCCCTGCTGGAAGTGCAAGCGGTCTTACATTCAACGGCTGGTCACTAACTCCTGCAGGCTCGGTTCTCACCGCAGACTTTGTATTAACTGAAAATGTAACTCTTTATGCGGTTTGGCTTGCAGTCGCGCCGACTTCTCCTACCCCTCTCCCAGCCACCACACCTGATCCAACCGCCGCTCCAGAGTTCAATACAACAGTTCCGGAAGTAGTTGCTGCAGGTATCTTGAAACCTCACGCTTCAAAGAAGAAATTGCTAGCGAATCATATTGTCACCTTGAGTGAATCTATTGAAATTCACGCTCCCGCGGGAACAATCTTGAAGGATATTCTGATTAACAAGAAGGTTTATGTCGTAAAGGCTTCTAGCCTCACCAACATTCCTGTTCCCGTTCTAGTCGGTCCGAAAGACAAGATCATCGTTGAACTGATTGATCCAAATGAATATGTCATTGAAGTGCCAGTCAAAGAACAGCTCGGCAACTTGGACCTCGCAAACGTCAACTTTGGCTTGGGAACTGCAGCCCTAACCGTGCCGGCGAAGAAGGTTCTCGATGTGGTTGTGAAAGATGTCAAAGCTCGTGGTTACACCTTTATTGACCTCACTGGTTATACCGATGCCCAAGGGGCCGCTTCAGGTTTCAACAATCAAAAGCTTTCGCAAACTCGCGCCAAGGCTGTAAGCACGTACCTGAAGTCAAAGTTAGGAAAGACAAAGGTCACCATCAAGGTCGAAGCCAAGGCTCAGTTGAATCCAGTTGGCTCCAACAAGACTGCAGCCGGTCAATTCTTGAATCGTCGCGTTGACGTAGCAGTTCACTAACCCCGCAAAACTCTCAGCCAGCCCCCAGCCGCCTCTCTGTCTGCTCTGACACTTTTCGTGCAGAGTACTGACGTAAGCGAGCCGCAGGGCCTAACAAAGGATGAGAAAATGAACGAGCAGACTGAAGAGCAGGCAGCGAACTTTTTGGAATTCAAGGAGATCGCCCCGAAGAAATCTGTCGAATCTTCACGTAAAGCCACCAAGTGGTTGCCTTTCTACGTTCTTGCAGCTACCGCATTAACAGCCGGTGGTTTATCTTTCGCGGCGCAATCTGCGCCTTCGACCTCACCTACCACGGTAAGCAATCCAGCTGCTTCAGCGGTAGTTCAAAATGCAAGCAGCACCACATCCACTTCAACGCCAACGAGCACCGCCTCGTCAACATCTACACCACCTGCAGCCAGTACTACTGCCTCAACAACAAAGGTAGTGAACACAAACTTCACTACAGCACCGACAATTTCTGGCGGCTCTAAGCCTCAGATTTCGGGTGCTGCCGCTACTGGGGATGACTCAGAGAGCGATGATTAACGCTTAAATAGCCACATTTCCCTATAACTGAATGTGGCTTTTAAGCCTGAAATTCGTGGCTACAATTGCGTACCGTTCCAATCCGGTTCGACTTTTGTCTTGAGTTTTGTCACGACTTTTGTCAGACCTTTTTGATTGGTCCCGGGCCCCTAGCTCAGTCGGTAGAGCAACGGACTTTTAATCCGTGGGTCGTCGGTTCGAGCCCGACGGGGCCCACTCGTTCAAAATTTGTAGAAATTATTTAAAATACGAGCAGTTTTATCCTGCCTAAATGCTGTTATTTTCCTGAGCAAAACAGGAGAATGAGCGCCTAGATGCACCTTCCACTCTCACGCTATTTGGAGGAAACATGGCAATCGATTCCGGAAAGAAGCTAGTAAAGAATCTAAATGTCTGGGAGGCCGTGGGAATCTCCGTGGCTCTTATGGCGCCTTCGATGGCAGCCAACATCAATCCGCAGGGGACAGCAGGAGTGATCGGGCGAGCGGTTCCCGTTGCTTTTGCAATGGCAACCATTGCCGTTCTTTTGATCGCTTATGGATTTGTACGTCTCTGCCAAAATTTCAACCACGCTGGAAGTATTTATGGATTTGTAGGTGCCACGATGGGCCCACGCGCCGGAGTAGTTGCTGGATGGGGATTGATCGGCACATACACATTTTATGGCTGCGTAACTTCAATGGCAGGAGGGATTTTCGGATCCACCTTCTTAAATGAAATTGGAGTATGGAAGAACCAACCAAGTTGGGCCGGCTTTCTTATGGGGGCAATAGTTCTAGTGGTGGCTTATTTTGTTGCAGTCGCTCCGGCTCGAAATGGAACCAGAACGCTACTCATCATTGAAGGTGTCACAGTGATCCTGATTTTGATCACAACTGTCGTCGTCTTTGCGAAGTTGGTTGGTCACACCGCCCCAGATCACCACTCAGTAGATTGGTCGGTATTTTCTATTCCTAAAGGAACGACAGCTAGCAGCGTGGCTTTAGGCGCAGTTTTTGGCTTCCTGTCATTTGCAGGATTTGAAGCCGCTTCAACGCTGGGCGAAGAGACGAAGAATCCTCGGAAAGATATTCCTAGAGCTATTTTGGGAACTGCAATTTTCGGTGGCATTTATTTCGTCATCGTGACTGCTGTTGAAGTTATGGGCTTCGGAACTGATGCCGCTGGAATCAAGGCATATATCGGTTCTGGATCGCTCTTGGGTGACCTGGGTACCAAGTACATCGGATCCTGGATTGGAACCACCATCACGCTAGGTGCTGCTGTAAGTGCATTTGGTTGCTGCTTGGCCTGCATCGTGGGAGCTTCACGGCTTTCCTTTGCCCTAGGACGCGACAGTGGAAACGCACTACTGAGCAAGATTTCCGCAAAGCAAGGAACACCAGTTGGCGCAACCCGAGTCATTGTGGGTGCAATCTTTACGATTGTGCTTCTCTGGGGTGTCATCTGGAAGGTAAAGCCATTTGATGTTTTCGTTGGAAGTGGCGTTATTGGGACGTTGATTGTTTTGGTTGCTTACATTTTGGCAACAATCGGAGCAATCAAATTCCTATTCTTTAGCGGCAAGTCCAAGGTATCCAGGTGGGAAATTGTCATTCCGGTACTCGGAATTTTGACTCTGCTTTATACCATTTACAAAAATGTAATCCCATTCCCAGCATCCGGAGCATTCCGCGCTTATCCAATAGTTGCGGCGCTCTGGTTGATCATTGGTATCGTGGGGATCATGGCTAGACCAGCACTTGCCGAGCGACTTGGAGAAAAATTAACTGCAGATGAAAATCTCTCAGCCGCACGTAATTGATCTAACGATTCCCCTGGACGCATCCATTGTGATGTGGCCAGGGGTATCGGCTCCTGACGCTGAAACTTTGGTCACCGTAAAACATGATGGATTTTTCGGGCGCAGAGTTTCGTTCTTTGAACACTCAGGAACTCACTTTGATGCGCCATGTCACTTCATTGAAGGTGGCAATAGTGTTGATCAAGTGCCGGTGGAGAAACTCTTCGTCCCAGTCGTTGTGATAGATATTTCGCAACGAATCGGGCTAGACGCGGATGGGGTTCTTCTCCCCGAAGATATCCACGAATTCGAAAGAGTAAACGGGCAAATTCCAGCAGGATCGGCGGTGTTGCTCCGCACTGGTTGGGAAGAATTTAACAAGGATAGAGAGAAGTATGCGGGCGCTGACGGGGATCTCAGATTTCCTGGCTTCGGAGTGGATGCAGCCAAAATCCTGGTGAACGATCGTGGGGTAGTTGGCTTGGGAATTGATACTTTGGGAATCGATAGCGGAATTGCTCGAGATTTTCCCGTGCACCTAACCGTGAGTCATCCAAAAGGTCTCTGGCACTTAGAGAACCTACAGAATCTCAAGAGGGTTCCAGCAGTTGGCGCTTGGATATTTGTTGGGGTACTTCCCTTGGTTGGTGGTTCGGGATCACCGGCTCGTGTGATTGCTCTAGTTAATGCCTCTTGAAGAGTTGAACGGAAGGCCAGCTGGACCTGTAGCGGAATATTTGGCGAACTTAGGACTTGTCGATCATCACGTGCATGGTGTTGTAAAAACTAATCCTTCGCAGACCCAATTTTGTCACATGCTGACCGAGTCCGATCGAACTCCCAAGACTCTTGAGAAAGCATTTGCCACGCAAGTGGGTTTCGCCGTTCAAAGATGGTGCGCACCCATTTTGGATTTACCGGCACATTCATCAGCAGAAGAGTATTTGCAAAGACGAGAAGCCCTGGGTTCGGATGAGGTAAATAGGAGATTGCTTGGAGCTGCCGGTATTGCTCACTATTTCATCGAGAGTGGTTTGCGCGGGGAAGAGATATACGACCCGGCAGGAATGCAGAAGATAACTGGGGCAAAGGTCGATGAAGTTATACGACTTGAAACCCTCGCCGAAAAGTTGGCAACTAGCGGAGTTGCGGCTGTTGACTTCTACGATTCATTTCAGAGCGAGCTGGAGAAAATCACGGCGGATGCTATTGGGTTAAAGTCGATTGCCGCTTACCGTATCGGTTTGGATTTCGATCCGACAGAACCAAGCAAGGCAGAAGTCGTTCAAGCCGCCGGTGAATTCTTGCGCGAAACTGAAGCAGCTGGTGTGGCTCGATTAATGAATCCCGTGCTTATAAGAAGTGTCATCTGGCAAGGAAGCAAACTGAATTTACCAATGCAATTCCATGTCGGCTATGGGGATCCCGATTTAGATCTGGACCGTTGCGATCCGTTACTGATGAAAGAATTCATACGCGCGATGGAGTTACGCGAGATTCCAATCATGCTTTTGCATAATTATCCTTATCAAAGAAATGCGGGGTATTTAGCGCAAATGTTCGATAACGTTTTCATTGATGTGGGCTTAGCTGTTAATTTCACGGGTGCCAGGTCTCCCGCAATAATTGCCGAATCTCTAGAGCTTGCACCATTTCACAAGATTCTCTTCTCCTCTGATGCCTGGGGTCTATCCGAGCTAACTTTGCTCGGAGCGCAGCTCTTCAGGCGCGGCCTGGCTGATCTACTGGATGGTTTTGTAACTTGTGGAGATTGGTCGGTTACGAATGCGATTAAAGTTGCTGAGATGATTGGACATAGCAATGCTCTGTCTGCATACCGACTAGATTGAGGATGGTGCACAATGAATCCAGAACGAGCGCTAAATGAAATTGAAGCGAATAACATTCGTTTAATTCGATTTTTGTATTGCGACCCATCTGGAGTCATTCGTGGCAAGACAGCGCATGCGTCTCAAATGAAAAATAAGATAGTAGAAGGAGTGGGGCTCACCCGCGCTCAGCACGCTATTAATTTGTTTGAGGACTTGGTTTCGATACCGAATATGGAACCTGTGGGAGAAGTCCGAGTAATCCCAGATCCCGACACTTATACGCAGCTACCTTGGCTCGATCGCACCGCTTCTATGTTCTGCGATATCAAAGAATTGGATGGAGCTGCTTGGGGCGGCTGTACTCGATCAGTTTTAAAGCGGGCTATTGCCTATGCAGAATCATTAGGAATTGAAGTTAAAGCGGCATTTGAGAGCGAATTTTATCTTGCAGAGAAATCAGCTGATGGCCCAGTTCCTTGGCAGAACGGTCCCGTGTATTCGAGCGCTGGAATGGATCGAGTAGCAACGGTTATGGATGCCATGGTCGACAATTTAACGGATCAAGGGATAGTGGTAGAGCAGGCAATAAACGAATATGGTCCGGGTCAGCAGGAGATTGCGATTAAATATGACGAGGCGCTCCGCGCTGCCGATCTCCACTTAAAATTTAGAGACACCATCAGGGGAACAGCCGAAGTTCAGTTCGGATTGCTTGCCTCCCTCGCCCCTAAACCATTCGCAGATGGAATCGGAAGCGGAGCGCATCTTCATTTCTCTCTCTGGTCATCGGAGAGTCAGACCAACCTGCTTTACAATCCCAATTCCCCGCAAGAGTTATCCGAGTTCGGAAAGCATTTTGTGGCAGGTGTATTGGAGCATCTACCTGCGCTCGTTGCACTAACCTGCCCATCGTTCGTTTCATACCATCGACTCAAGCCGCATTCATGGGCCGGAAATACCATTTCGTGGGGTTATGACAATCGCGAGTGCGCAGTCCGGGTCGCGAGTCCCTTTAAAGGTCGCGAGATGCAATCTATAAATCTTGAACTCAAAGCCTGCGATGGAAGCAACAATCCCTATTTATCGCTGGCCGGCTTAATTGTCGCCGGGTTAGATGGAGTAGCTCGCAAACTAGAAGCTCCAGCTCCTGCGCATCGAGATCCTGTCTACCTGACTGAGGCGGAAAGGGTGGCCTGCAACATTAGACCGCTGCCTGCTTCACAGTTGGAAGCCTTAGAGGCGTTAGAAAATGACGTCATAATTACCGAGGTTCTTGGCGAATTAATGACCAGCGCGATCTTGTTATCTCGTCGCGCAGAAAACAAGACTGCCGCCGAAAAGGGTGATGATTGGGCTAGATTGCAAACTTTTAGCACTTTTTGAGTTTCAGCGCAGGCTCAGATTCGCCCCTGACTTCAGGTGAGTGGTACCGGGGCGCCACTTCTGCCTTTTAGGTCTATAGTCTAAAAATGGAATCCCTCAAGGAGCCACTTCTACATCCAACCGCGCAAAAGCTGGTGGATACGGTTATTGAGATGCTGAAAACAACGCCCTACAACAGCATTAAATCAGAGAATGTTTTACTCAGGAGCGGAATCTCACGGGGACCGCTTTATCACCACTTTGCAAATTTTGAAGATCTCATCGAAACCGCTCAAACCCAAATCTTTTTAGGCGCGGTGACGGTGTGGGTAAGTGCGCTAGCCAGTGCCATTAAATGCTCAGCGGACGCCGATTCGGCGCGAGAACAAGTTCGAATTCTCGTTGAAAGCGAATCCATGAAGGTAACTATTCAGCAATTGACTCAAGGAATCGGGATAATACATAACGCTTCATCGATTGAGTCGCTTCATCAGAAGCTTGGCAAAATGCAAGAGAAGTTAACGCAAGAGTGGATGTTGGTTTATCAGCTCTGTGTTGATAAAGGGTGGGCCGATTCCACTATCGATGCCCGTGCAGTCGCGGTTGTGGTTCAAGCAGCATTTTCCGGACGAATCCTCGATAACCTCTCAACTGCGCAGATGAAATCAAATGATTGGGTCCGTGCCCTGCTGCGCTTATTTGATGGCTTCTTCTTCTGCACCGCGCTGGCTACCCAAACCCAGTCCTAGATATAAGTTTCAGAGCCCAAAATGGGGTTCTAATTGCAGGTATACCGCTCCTAATTTAAGATGAGCCCGTTCAGCGAGCGATCTAAAGGGGAAATCTGTGTCAGAGAAATCAACAGCGCAACGTTCACATCGCAAACTGGTATTGGCTGCATCCATTGTGGCGATTCTCTGGCTATTTATTAGTAGCGCCACCGGACCTCTCTTTGGCAATCTCTCAACTGTCCAGAAGAATGATAATTCGAAGTTCTTGCCCGCCGGCACTGAATCCTCTCGCGCATCTGATGCAATTCTTAAGTTCTCTAAAAATACAATAAATAATCAATTTCCAACCTTGATCCTCTTCGAAGGAAAGGTGGACCAGACAAAAGTAATTTCGGCAAATGCCTTCGTGCAAGGTCTCACTAATAAAGATTTGGTTGATTCCACTGGCCAACTGATAAAGGGTGCAGACGGAAAACCGACATCGATTCCTATCTCCAAATATTTAGCGCAAGGGGCACAAGTTGGCGCCTTCCCCTCTGCAAAGAACGATGCCATCTTGGCGAACATTCCGCTCGATTCTTCATCAGCCGGAGATATCCTTCCTAATAAGAAACCGGTATTGCCAGCGATTGTTACGACAATTCGCTATTACTCAACGATCTATGCGCAAGAAAATGGATTTGTAACGCACACAACGGGGCTTGGCGGACTTTTCGCAGATTTGTTTAGCTCGTTCAACGGTCTAGATACCAGCCTGCTTCTCGTCACTGGCGGAGTAATTGCCCTGATTTTGATTGTTGTTTATCGGTCTCCCGTTTTATGGATCTTGCCGCTTCTGTCAGCAGGCATCGCGCTCACGCTAGCGGGCGGTGTTATTTACGAACTCGCCAAACACAACATCATTACTCTCGATGGACAATCTCAAGGAATTCTTTCGGTGTTGGTACTGGGGGCGGCGACTGACTATGCGCTGCTCTTGATCGCGCGGTATCGCGAAGAATTACATATTTATGAATCTCGGACGCAGGCGATGAAGGTCGCCTGGCGTGGAGTCGTCGAGCCGATTGTTGCCTCTGGCTCTACCGTTGCGCTGGGCTTGCTTATGCTCTTGCTCTCGCAACTTACAAATAATCGTGGTCTTGGACCGGTCGGCGCCATCGGAATTGTCTGCGCGATGATCACAATCTTGACCTTGTTACCCGCGCTACTCGTGATCTTTGGACGTTGGATCTTTTGGCCAAAGCGACCAAAATTTAATACCGAAGATGAGAAGTTATCTGGCATCTGGTCAAAGGTGGCACAGTCCACTGAACGTAGCCCACGGAAATACTGGTCCATCGCGCTCCTGATTCTCGTGGTATTTACAGCATTTGCTCCTACTCTTCATTCCAACGGACTATCCACCGCACAATCATTTACTAAGCGGACCGATTCGGTAATCGGTCAAGAGCAATTGACAACTTATTTCCCCGGTGGCCAAGGTCAACCAACTCAGATTGTTGTGAGCGCCGATAAGGCGCAGGAAGTAACAACGAAGCTGCTCTTGATCAAAGGAGTCAGTCAAGTAGTTCAAGCCCCTGCTACCGAAATTGTGGATGGAAAAGAACTACTCAACGCCACACTCGCCTATAGCCCTGACTCAAATGCAGCAATTAAATTGATCGCCCCTATTCGCACCCTTGTGCATGGCATTGATGCCACCTCGGTGGTGGGTGGAACCTCTGCTGTCTATACAGATATATATGCAGCGACGAGACATGATCAACGGTTGATCATTCCCGTCATTCTGTTACTAATTGCCATCATCTTGGGGCTCTTGCTGCGATCGATCGTTGCCTCGCTTTTATTACTGCTGACCGTGGTGATCTCTTTCTTCGCGACACTTGGAGCATGTGCAATCGTCTTCCATCACATCTTCCACTTTGCAGGTGAAGATTCATCATTCCCGCTCTTCGCTTTTGTGTTCCTCGTTGCCTTGGGCATTGATTACAACATCTTCTTGATGACTCGGGTGCGAGAAGAGACGATTAAATCTGGAACCCACGCGGGTATGACAAAGGCCGTTACCGTAACTGGAGGCGTGATCACCTCCGCTGGAATCGTCCTCGCGGCGACTTTCAGCGTCCTTAGTATCTTGCCGCTGGTATTCCTCGCCGAGATCGGCTTTGCGGTCGGTTTTGGAGTACTTCTGGATACCTTGCTCGTCCGATCCATTTTGGTTCCAGCGCTGGTTCACAGCATTGGGCCGAAGGTGTGGTGGCCTTCTAAACTGCAGCATGAGTAAGTTTTCTACCGAAGTTCTCGCGGCCCAAGCCGCTGGCAAACCCATCGTTGCGCTCGAATCGACCATCATCAGCCACGGGCTACCCCGCCCGCGCAACCTCGAGGTGGCGCTAGAAGTTGAAGCGATAGTCCGTAGCGCCGGTGCCGTCCCAGCGACGATTGCCCTGATCGATGGCATCGTTCATGTGGGTCTGGAACCCGACGAGTTAGATCGCATTGCAAATAACGATAGCGTCGTCAAGGCTTCGACACGTGATCTCGCGATCATCGTCGCAACCAAGAAATCTGCTGCGACAACCGTTGCCGCGACTGCGCACATCGCGCACCAGGCTGGGATCAACGTCTTTGCAACGGGTGGGTTGGGCGGAGTGCATCGCGGACATTCCTATGATGAATCAGCCGACCTCATTGCGCTTGCCGAAACACCGATCGTGATTGTCTGCGCTGGAGTTAAATCCATTCTCGATGTGCCCGGAACTTTAGAACGGCTGGAAACTTTTGCCGTGCCAGTTCTTGGTTTTGGCACCCATAAATTTCCTGGTTTCTATCTCACCGAATCCGGTTACGAGATCGAGCATCGCGTCGACTCCGTTGAAGAGATCGCAGCTATCTGGAAGAACCGCTTTGCATTGCAGACCGATGATCGCGCCATCGTCGTTGCCAATCCCGTGGTAAATCAAATGGATTTAACGCTCCACGCTGAGATTCTCAATTCGGGCCTGAAAGCCGCTGAAGAAAATCACATCACGGGCAAGGCAGTCACACCTTTCCTCTTGGAATATTTCCACACTCAGAGCAAGGGTGAGTCGCTGCGAGTCAACATCGACATTATCAAAGCCAACTCACATCTTGCCGCCTTACTTGCTATCTCACTTCAAGCAACGGCTTCAGAGAAGTAAATGACAAAGGTTTTATGTATAGGTGACATCATGCTCGATGTCACCGCAGTAGTCGGGGCATCAATTAAGCAAGGTGTAGAAACTCGAGCCCAGATTTCCACCCAAGGAGGCGGAGCCGCTGCAAATGTTGCCTCATGGCTAGCTGTTAGCGGTACGCCTGCTCAGGTGATTGCACGCGTGGGCGATGATGCGGCAGGTCAAACCGTCTTAACTGAACTCGATAAATACGGTGTTTCGCATTCAGAGACGATTGTCCCCGGAGCCAATACGGGCGTCGTTATTGTTCTCGTTGATGCGCTCGGTGAAAGAACTATGTTCCCCGATTCGGGAGCCAACTCTGGGCTGAGTCTGGCCGATTTGCCGTCACTTGATGAGATGACCGCAGTGTATTTATCTGGCTATCCTCTTGTGAATCCAAACTCTCGCCAAGGTGCGCTCGACATATTGCGCGCTGTTAAAGAGCGTGGTCTGCCGGTAATTTTTGATCCATCTACGGTTGGGGTCTTGCTGGAGGTGGGTCTAAACCAAGTTCGCGAATGGCTCGCACTTGTCGATGTAGTGATTCTCAACGAAGAGGAAGCGCATTTTTTAAGTGGCAAGAACAATCCCGTGGAAGCAGCCGCCGAATTACTTAAGAAGACTCCGCTGGTTGTAATCAAGCGAGGTGGTAACGGAGCGCTGGCCCAAGCACGTGGATCTGGAGTAGTGCAGATACCCGCGGTAGAAACAGAAGTTCGTGATACAACAGGTGCGGGCGATGCCTTTGCCGCTGGATTTATTCTGGCCTGGGCGAACGATGGCGATCTTATCGATGCACTTAAGAGTGGTGCCGCTCTGGCAGCCAAGTGCGTATCAACTCTCGGCGCTAGACCGTAAAGGTCAACCGATCGCTTCTGCAAGTCATCCGCGTTTAGGTTTTATTTGAGTTGGATGTGAAACTTGCGCAATGAATTCCACATTGATCATTGTTGCTGTACTAGTTCTAGCAACGGGATATGGATTAGTGGATCGCAAACGCGCTGGCACAATAAAAGCGAAGGCGGATTCTCGCCATCAGATTGCATCGCATGAAATCGGTAGCGAGTTAGGTGAAAGCGCAACAGTTCTGCAATTCTCTAGTGCTTTTTGCACGCCGTGCCGAGCAACTCGAAGCACCTTGTCATCTGTCATTGCTCATTTTCCAAAGATTAAGCATGTTGAAGTTGATGCAGAGAGCAATCTAGCCTTAGTACGACGATTAGATATTCGCCAAACCCCAACAACACTCTTTTTGAATTCTGCAGGTAGAGAGATTGCGCGTGCGGTTGGTGCACCAAAGCGTGATCAAGTTATCAGCGCCCTTGAGAGAATTTAGGTTTATGCCATGATTGATGCACGCGGTCCCCGTTGGTCAGCTGGACTGACATCTATCGTTCTCATCATCGCCCTGATCACCAGATCACCGATCGTGATTGCAATTCAATTAGTGCAATTTGGAATTAGCGCCTTTGCTGGTCCGCCGAACTCTCCCTATGCCTGGTTATACAAGCGTTTTGTACAACCCAGACTCTCTAAGGACTTTGATTCAGAGGATGTACGTCCGGTGCAATTCGCACAGTTTGTTGGATTTATCTTTGCGCTGTTCGCGACAGTGGGGGCTGTGAGCCAGACCTGGACTTTGTTCACTATCGCAGCGGCATTAGCCCTCTTTGCCGCCTTCTTAAACTCCGCTTTTGGCTACTGCCTCGGATGCAAGATCTACCTCTTGGGGGTTCGTTTCCGTCGGGTCTAGAGTGGGGGTATGAAAAGCCTTAACAACTTTATCGCCGGCTCATCAACTCCATCGCAGTCAGGCGCAACCTCCGAAATCATCAATCCCTCGACCGGTAAGGCATATGCCACTGCCCAGCTTTCAGGCGCTGCCGATGTCGATCAGGCGCTCAATGCCGCCGCTGCAGCATTCGTAGAATGGCGCGAAACCACACCAGCCGAGCGCCAACGCGCGCTTCTTAAGATTGCCGATGCCTTGGAATCCCGCGCTGATGAGATCGTGGCGATCGAATCCGAAAATACCGGAAAGCCGATCGGTTTAACGATGTCTGAAGAGATGCCACCGATGATCGATGAGATTCGTTTCTTCGCGGGGGCTGCGCGCCACCTCGAAGGCAAATCTGCCGGTGAATATATGCGGGGTATGACATCCTTCATTCGCCGTGAACCAATCGGTGTTTGTGCGCAAGTAACTCCTTGGAATTATCCAATGATGATGGCGGTCTGGAAGTGGGCTCCTGCAATCGCTGCCGGTAACACCGTTGTCCTTAAGCCAAGTGATACGACTCCAGCCTCCACAATCTTTATGGCAGAGGTCATGTCTGAATTTTTGCCAACTGGTGTATTCAACGTTGTCACTGGCGATCGCGATACCGGACGTCTGCTCGTCGAACATAAAATCCCGGCGATGGTTTCTATCACCGGTTCAGTACGCGCCGGAATGGAAGTTGCTAAATCTGCAAGTAGTGATTTGAAGCGAGTTCACCTTGAACTCGGTGGTAAGGCGCCTGTAGTTGTATTTGCTGATGCCGATTTAGAATCAGCGGCAGCCGCAATCGCGCTAGCCGGATATTTCAACGCTGGCCAAGATTGCACGGCAGCAACTCGCGTCTTGGTGGAAGCCAAGGTCTATGAGAAGTTTGTTGCACTTCTTGCCGACCAAGCGACCAATGAAGTTAAGACTGGCGGACCTACCGAGGATGTCCTCTACGGTCCACTCAACAACGCCAACCAATTAGCGCGGGTTCAAGGATTTATCGAACGCACCCCTAAGCATGCAGAGATTGTCGCTGGTGGAACCACCGTTGATCGCGCCGGATATTTCTTCACGCCAACAGTTATTGCAGGCGTGCACCAGGACGATGAACTGGCGCAGAGCGAAATCTTTGGCCCGGTAATTACAGTCCAGGCTTTTAGTGATGAAGAAGAAGCGGTGAAATTCGCTAACGGAGTTCCTTACGGCTTGGCCTCTAGCGTCTGGACTACCAACCATGGACGGGCCATGAGAATGTCCAAAGCCTTGGATTTCGGTGTCGTTTGGATCAATACCCACATCCCATTCGTCTCTGAGATGCCGCATGGCGGTTTTAAACATTCAGGTTACGGAAAAGATCTATCGGCCTATGGCTTCGAGGATTACACCCGTATTAAGCACGTGATGACCAACCTCAACGGGTAGGGTTTCGGCATGGAAAATCGCTTTCCCATTTTCGATGTTTCGCCGCGGGTGCAATTTGGCGACGATGACGTCCCGGTAAAAGCGATTGCCGATGAGGCGATTAATGTGCGTGCCACGGTAGTCCGTGAGGGCCACGATGGTTTGATCGTGGAAGCGGTTCTTGTTAATCCTCTTGGAGTCGAAGCCAGCCGCGCTCGTATGCGCGAATATTGGCCTGGCACAGATCGCTACGAAGCCGATGTGAGGCCTACGACCGTGGGTCTTTGGCATTTTTATATCGAAGCGCTCAGCGAAGATCGTGCGCTCTCATCGCAATCAGGGCTCTATCCAATCAACGCAGAGCCGCAACGCGCGCTGGTCGGTGCTTGGTACGAATTTTTTCCGCGCAGCGAAGGCGCCACTCTTAATCGTGATGGCACCATAAAGACCGGAACATTTAAGAGCGCAGAGAAATCTTTACAACGCGTAGCTGCTATGAACTTTGATGTGCTCTACCTACCTCCGATTCATCCCATTGGTTATTCCTTCCGCAAGGGTCGCAATAACACTCTGACTCCCACGCCAACCGATCCAGGGGTTCCTTGGGCTATCGGAAATGCTGATGGTGGACATGACAGCATCAACCCTGATCTGGGAACGATGAAAGATTTTGAACACTTTGTTAAAGCGGCGGCAAAATTAAATATAGAAGTGGCGCTGGATTTTGCGCTGCAATGTTCTCCAGATCATCCTTGGGCGATTGCCCATCGCGAATGGTTCACAATTCGCGCCGATGGCACCATTGCATATGCCGAGAATCCACCTAAGAAGTATCAAGATATTTATCCCATTAATTTCGATAAAGATTATCAAGGAATGCTTGAAGAGTCGTATCGCGT
>JBAXVT010000041.1:0-14581 GCA_037128715.1 Actinomycetes bacterium | reverse complement strand
AAGACGCTCTGGGTCAATGACAATGAAGGTAACTATTTAACTCCGATCGACCCAATGACTGGCCTGCCTGGTAAATCCGTATACGTGCACGATCCGTATAACCTGTACTTCACACCTGACGGGAAATACGCCGTTGTCATGGCGGAGGCCGACAAGCAGATGGTCTTTCGCGATCCACACACCATGGCCATCAAGAAGATCGTCCCCGTCCCATGTGCCGGCCTTAATCACGCTGACTGGAGCGCGGATGGCACATTCTTCGTCGTAACCTGCGAATTTTCCAGCAAGGTGCTCCTTGTCGATACCGCGAAGATGAAAGTGCTTAAATCAGCCAACCTCCCGCATACCTATACCTCCATGCCGATGCCACAGGATGTAAAGATCTCACCCGACGGATCTACTTTCTACATCGCTGACATGGCCTCCAATGGAATCTGGGTAATGAAATCAAATAAATTCGGCTCCTTTACTTTCATCAAAACGGGAGTGGAAGCGCACGGTATGTATGTATCGCGCGATTCTAAAACCATGCTGATCACAAATCGCGGCGAAGGCAGTGTCTCGGTCCTGCGCTTTGCAGATAATAAAGTTATCGCCAAGTGGAAGATTCCCGGAGGAGGTTCTCCCGATATGGGTGGGATCTCGGCCGATGGAACCCAATTCTGGGTTTCTGGTCGTTATGACAGCGTGGTCTATGTGTTTGACACTGTCCATGGAAAGTTTTTGCGTAAAATAAAGGTAGGGAAAGAGCCGCATGGGCTGGCGATTTATCCGCAACCCGGTCGCTATTCGCTGGGACATACGGGAGTATTTAGATAATGAAATCGCAACGTTGGGTTCCAATCTGGATCGGGCGCGCAACTTTCCTGGTCGGATTATTCGACATACTCGCCAACGTCTTCCATAAATTCCGCGCTCCGGTTCACAAGCTCAACAATTTCATCCCCGTCTTTCTCAACGGATCAGCGCTGGCTACAGCGATTTTCACCGGGCTAATTCTGATGATCTTGGCTCGCGGCCTATCAAGGCGCAAGCGGCGCGCCTGGTTATTAGCGCTGGTCATCCTGGGAGTGAATTTTCTTACCGAAGTTTTACGGACAAACCATCATCCGGTTCAAATTACTTTAACGATTTTGAGCATTGCGGCCCTCGTTGTCTTTAGAAAATCTTTTTACGCAAAATCTGACCCAAGCACTCGTTTGCAACCGCTCATTGGCTTCGCTGGCGCCCTCTTGGTATTTTTCATCGCCAGTCTTTTACTACTTAAGTTTCGCAGCAATGACGAAATTATCGGCACTCCATCAATTAGAAATATATTCCTCTTTATCATTGAGGGATTTGTTGGTATCTCTGGACCTATTAAATTCACCTCAGAGCGCGCTAATGATTTGATTGGTATAACGCTAGGCACCTTTGGTGTGTTTACCCTTGTGGTCCCACTCTGGCTCTATTTCCGCAGAGTGAAGCCGATTCCAAAGATGTCCAGTGATGACATGAACCTGGTTCGCAAACTAATTAAACATGACCTTGAACAAGATTCACTTGGATACTTCGCCACCCGGCGCGACAAGAGCGTTATCTGGGCTAGTAATCGCAAGGCGGGAATTGCCTATCGCGTTCAAGGTGGAGTGATGTTGGCCAGTGGTGACCCCTTCGGTGAATACAGTTTGTGGCCCGAAGCCATTGCAGAGTTTCTAAAAGAGGCGGAAGAGCATGCGTGGACCCCCGCCGTTATGGGCTGCAGCGATCGCGGTGGAGAGGTCTGGGTCGAGCATGCCGGGATGATCGCCATCGATATCGGGGATGAAGCAATTATCTCCGTCAAGGATTTCACTCTGGAGGGCCGCCCCATGGCGAATGTGCGCCAGATGGTTAACCGGATTAAACGGAAGGGTTATTCGTGTACCACCCACAAGTGGTCCGAACTCGATGAATCGACTCGTATTGAACTTCGCGAACTGGCGCATAAGTGGCGCTACGGCGTTGGCGAACGTGGATTCTCCATGTCGATGGATCGCTTCGGGGAGGATGATGATCCAGATACTTTTATTACGATCGCTCGACTCGAAGGTGAGATTAAGGGACTGCTTTATTACGTGCCTTGGACTACAAATGCGCTATCCCTAGATCGCATGCAACGCGAGCGCGGCACCGACGCCGGCGTTAACGAATTGATGATCGTCGAAACCGTGGAATATGCGCGCACCAATAACTTGGCCTACGTTTCGCTTAATTTCGCTGCATTCCGATCGCTCTTTGAGCGTGCGGACAAAATTAGCGCGGGTCCAATCACCCGCGGCATGCGCAACTTGATTCGCTTCTCTTCAAACTTTTTCCAAGTGGAATCTCTCTACCGTTTTAACGCCAAGTTCCAACCGGGCTGGGAGACGCGCTATGTGCTCTATCCGCGTGCTTCAGACCTGCCAAAAGTTGGTTGGGCCGCTCTGCGCGCCGAGAAATTTATTTCGGGCTTCCGCTCGCACTAGGTAGTGGATTTACAACTGGCGTAGAAATTTCGTTCGCGCCCGCAATCCACAAGAATCCAGTCGCAACAAATGGTTTCCAGACTTTAATGTTGTGGCCACCAATTGGAATGGGAATATATTTGATGGGAATTAAAGCATTTGCCCTTTGCATAAATTTCTGAGCAGAACTATTGGCAAAACGGTCTTTAACAGAGGCGATCACCATGATCTTCGTGTTCACGGTATGCCGCTTTAAATATTTAACTAGATCATATTTACTTGCCAGATAGTTCTTCTCTCTCTTTGAAAGGCCTCGAGAGAGAATTGGATTGAAATAACCCGCAAGTGAAACGCCTTGCGAGTATTGTTCTTGATGCAACACGGCTACTTCTGCAGCGCACCAACCGCCTGTCGAGTAACCAAAAGAAGACCAGAGCCGATTATCAATTCCCATAAATGTCTGCATAAAACTCTTCATGTCTCTGGTAATCCAGGTTTCCACTTGAGCTCCACCTACAAAATTCATGCACTCGGTGTCTTGCCCAGGTTCGACATTAATGGCAGGAATAACTGCGATGGTGGGTGGAATCTTCCCTGCCTGCTCTAGGTTCTCCATGGTTGCAATTCCATCAAGTGTGCCGATCCAAGTTTGTGGGACACCTGGTGTTCCCGGAAATAGTTCTACGACTTGATAGTTACTCCCTATTGAGTGGTTTGGACTCGTAAGTTCTCTAGCGATCTTGGGGGAGGCCACCACATAAACCACGTTGGAAATTCCCGATTTCGTGCCTTTTATAACTTTACGAAATATGAGACTTCCACCTTTGGTATGAGTGGCAGAGACCAAATCTTGCAAACTAATTTGCGAGAGATTTGCAGGACTGATTGCGATCTTTTGATATTGGCCTTGTGCGCCCAGGAGATCTGACCACGAGCTATAGAACTCTCCGGAGCGGTTAATTGTTATTCCCACTGATGCCAACGCAAAACACTGAATAGCAAGAATTAGAGAGAATCGTGCAGTGATGTTCTTCCAATTGCGGGTAGCAAATTTGTGCCAGAAAAGAACTGTTGCTATCAGGATTACGGCAGTAAGAAACCAGAAGAGGTCCTGGGTGAAGAGAGATAAGAGAGGCAACATAAGGAGGCTAGTTTAGTTTGAGTTGAGTTAGTCAACCTCTCGAGGTGGATCATCAGAGTCATCAAAAGGTTCCTGCGGTTGAGTGAGCTTCCAGTACATGTAATAGATAAAAACCCCAAAGAAGGGCCACTCCATTACGTAAACCCAACTGAGGTGATTACCACCGAGGGCTCGATTAAACTCCAAGACTCCCATGAGACCGCAAAGCGGCAACCCCCAGAGAATCCAGCGGCGCTTGGGCTCGAGTTCTGGTTCAGGCATCTGCTGCGAGTTCATCATCCGCTTCCGCTATTAGTTTTTCGTTGGCAAACCAATCCTTGGCAGCCAGCACGATCCAAATAGTATCGATCAACATCCCCATCGCCCACATAATCGCCCCACCTTGGTGCTGATCAGCGATTCCCATCTGCATCGTGGTCTGCGCTGGAAGTGAATGGAGTACTCGATTTCCAGAGTACAAAAAGAACCCCACCATCGTCTCTGGCAACATCATTGCAAAGAGAGAGATCACTCGCAGTGAATATGGAACAAAGAATGGCTTTGGATTGCCTTCCATCACCGGATAGTAATAAATAAAACCACCGATCAAAAAGATTATTAACTCCAGGCAATGTCCATTGGGGTTTGTCATCCCCCAGTTAGCTAACGGAGAGAAGTGGGTTCCGATCAAGACTGTAAGGAAGATACCAAAACCAACCTGAGGCTTGAAGAGCACGCGAATTAAAGCTATTCCTCCCACTTTTCTAACGAATCTTCGTATGCGTTCGTACTTTGATTGGACGGCGACAGTTATTGGGGCTCCTAGGACAAGGAGCGGAGAAATAAGCATCATGAGCCCAATGTGTTGAATCATGTGCACCCAAAAGATGCGCACCGCATAGTGGGGAACCGGGCCAACCAAGAGCGCGAAGGTGAGGGTTAAACCACTTAAGTAAGAAATCTGGCGCACGGCAGAAATTGATTTGCGCGCCTCTCGCTCTGAAAGGTACCAATAAGCATTTCCTAGCAGCGCGATGGCAAAGATCAGATCCCAGAGCGGGTTAAGTTTCATTCACAACAACCTCTCACTTGAGTCACAGATTCACCGTCGATACCGATCTGAGTGCTAGCACTCAGCGAGCGGAGGAGACTATCTGCATATTGGTTGCAAACGGTTGTTTCCCAGGTCACATTTCAAGCGTACTCTCCACCTATTCATTCTCACTCTTTTCACACTTATCGTCAGGAAAGGATATCCGTGGATACAGCCACACCTTCAAAGTCGAAGACGGCGATCGGAGCGCTTATTGCAATAGTGCTCGGGGTCGTTGTCGTCGCCGGAGTCGGCTTTACGCTCCATACGGTTTCAGCAGCCCCACAACCGAGTCTCTACGCCACCAAGGTAGGGACGATTGTCGCTGCCGATGGCAAGACATACAACCATTACACAATTGCTGATGGCGTGTATGCAGATCCCGTCAATTCCAAGGCACATGGAACCAGCGCAACCAGCGATGGTGGACATCCCAGCTGGCCTTCATACGGACCATACACAGATTTCGTTTTACCGGCTAACTCTTACATCACCATGACTCTTACTGTCTATGACGGCGGAGAGAAATTAAATACTCCATACTTCGGAAGCGTTGTCGGAACTGTTGATGGAACTGTCTCCTATGACGGAGTCAGTAAATCATCACTTCCATTCGATAAAGTTGAACACACATTTACGCTGCATGGCCTTCCTACTGCAACGCAGGATCCCCTCTTTGTAAACGTTCCGCTTCCAGTAAATACAGATGATGAAATGAAGGCATACAACGATGATCCAACAAAACTTCCCGTCGGCCATAAAGTCACCTTCTCCTTTATAACAAAAGGTGCCGGTCACTACGTGTGGAACTGTGAGTATCCATGCGGTGACTCCACGTATCAGGGCTTCGGTGCTGTTATGGGTCAACTCGGGTATATGAGTGGAAAGGTAACCGTCGCCTAATGTCTAACAACGAACATGAAGTGCTCCCTCCTACACCAGGAGCCCGAGTAGCAACATTTCTCAAGCGTAAAGATGTCAGCCAGACCTTCTGGCTCTGGATCTTCTTTACAGCAGTATTTGTAGTGCTCGGACTATGGGCCTATCCAAAGTGGATGCCTCCAGTCCTGAGCAAGCAGATGCAGGCTAATGAAGACATCATGATCTGGTTCACGGTTATTTCAGCTCCTATCGCTGGAGTTGTTCTTTCTATCGCAACCAAATCTTTCTTAAACATGCACCGCGGTGATACTCCCCCTGAAGAGGGTGTTGCAATTAGAACGAATGGTCCAGTAGTGATCGTATGGACCGCTACTTCAGTGCTCTTCTGCATTGTTGCAATCGTCTGGGGCTTAGTAGCACTTAATACCGAATCGATCGCCGCTGCTACCGACGCTCCAAAGTCTCTTATTGTCGATGTCACGGGAGCGCAATGGGCTTGGTCGTTCTACTATCCAGCACAGAATATTCATACTCATACTATGAATATCCCGGTAGACCAACCGGTGACATTCAACATTATCTCTGATGATGTGAACCACTCGTTCTGGCCGGTACAACTTGGCGTAAAAGTAGATGCCAATCGTCTGGTTACAACAGTTGCTCACGCCGACCCATCCGCCACTGGACCGCTTGATATTAAGTGTGCCGAACTCTGCGGCCTTTATCACGCCTACATGGAGACAAGTGGCGCGGTACAAACCCCAGCAGAATTCGCTAGTTGGGTCTCATCAATTCAGGCAACAGGAGGCGTAGAACAATGACCACTCTCTCGCACGCACCTGCTTCATCGCGTCCCATTCCTAACCCAGAGAAGAGTTTGATCACCAAACTCCATATGGGTACCGGTTTGGTCGTTGGCATAATCTTCTGTTGGGGAACTTATTTCGCGATGAAGGCCGGTCGCGATATGACCGACACTCATAATGTAAACAAGGTTCTTCTAATGTCGATGTTCGCCTGGAGCGTTGGATTCCTGATTGGAATCGGCGCTTTCATCGGACCATTCCGCTGGTTAATCGGCAAAGATCTAACAGCCGAAGAACAACTCTTCATGGCTGGAGATGGCCAAGGCATCAAGCGTTACTTCCGATATTGCACCGACCACAAAGTCGTCGGTATCCAATACTTAGTAGGCGTAATGGCCATGCTCGGCGTCGGCGGAACGATGGCGATGATGATTCGTACCAACCTGGCAACACCAGGTTCGCACTTCGTCACCCCCAACGTCTATAACTCGTTAGTCGGTTTACACGGTATTACGATGATCGTTGCAATGATCATCGTTGCCACCGGCCCATTCGGTAACTACATCATGCCAATCATGATCGGTGCTGCAGATATGGCCTTCCCTCGCCTCAATGCACTGAGCTGGTGGGTTCTCTTCACCGCCATTCCAGTTCTTTGTAGCGCTTGGTTCTTGGGTGGAATTCCTACCGGCTGGACCGCTTATGCACCACTGAGCGATCAGGCTGGACCGGGAATGAACGCCTTCGTGGCCACGATTATCATCTTCGCGGTTTCGACCGCTCTCGCTGGCGCTAACATCACGACAACCGTCGTTACGATGCGTGCTAAGGGTATGAAGTGGAATCGAGTACCAATCTTCGTAATTGGTGCCACCATTTCAGTCGCACTTGCTATCCCGGCTTTCCCAACCTTCATGGTGGCAATGATCCAAACTGCTATGGATCGAACGATTGCTACCGGCTTCTACGATGCCAATGTGGGCGGAAGCGGCTGGCTCTACGCCAACCTCTTCTGGATCATGGGCCACCCTGAGGTTTATGTAATCTTGATTCCTGGCGTAGCAGCGCTGATGGAAATTGCTCCAGTCTTTGTGCGTAAGCCACTCTTCTCCTACAACGCCGCTATCGCTGGCTTTGCAGGTATTGCTGGCCTATCTATCCTGGTCTGGGCTCACCACATGTATATGGCTGGATGGATGCCTTCGCTCAATGGTCCATTCATGGTCACAACTGAGTTCATCTCGGTTCCGACTGGATTGCTCTTCTTGGTTCTCGTTGGAACCATGTGGCGCGGAAAACCTTGGATGAAGCTACCGATGCTCTCGGTCTATGCATTTATCTGGGACTTCTTAATCGGTGGAATCACTGGCATCTACCTCTCTGACGTTCCTGCTGACAACTACCTGCATGGATCCATGTATGTAACCGCGCACTTCCATTACACGCTAATGGGTGCCGCACTTACAGGAGCTATCGGTGGACTGGCTTACTGGTTCCCTAAGATGACAGGTCGCATGCTTCATGAAAGGGGCGGTTACATCTCCTTCTGGTTCGTCCAGATCGGATTTAACGTTCTCTTCCTTGGCATGTTCATTGCCGGCTCAGAAGGTCAACCACGTCGCGTTGCAGATTACGCACATCTCTTTGCCCACGCTAACTTAATCAGCACCATCGGTGCTTACAGCGTCGGCATTGGAATGCTGACTCTGCTCTGGGCGATCGTTCATTCATGGCGGAGCGGCAAGATCGCTCCAATGAATCCATGGGGCGCGAAGACTCTGGAGTGGACGGTTCCATATCCAGTTCCTTTGGTTAACTTCGATACACCACCTGTTGTAACTAGCGATCCATATGGCTACGGAAGGAGTGCAAAGTAAATGGCACATGACACAGAATTTCATGTTCACCACGATTCACCTGAAGCAATCGGTCGGCGTGAGCGCTTGGGTGTTCGTTTACTGATTGTTGCCGATGGAGCGTTCCTCTTTGGAATGATCTTTTCGTACTTCTACCTGCGCAATCTCAATGTCAACCAGGCTTGGTTGCCTAAAGGAGTACATACATTCAGTACCGCCTCGGGTTGGGTAGCTGCAGCTGGTCTGATCGTTGCAGCGCTCGTTCACCGTTTAGGTGAATACAAGCGTGAACTGCGAAATATGACCTCAATAGTGGTTCTCGTCGCCCTACTAGTCGGTGCTTACATCCAATGGCATCAGATGGCTCACATGCCATTTATTACCAAGGACAGCGCTGATCGTCCGTTCTATAACGGCGCCTATGCCTCAAATTGGGTACTTGTAGCGGGAGCGAATATGTTCCACTACCTTGTCGGGGCATTTATCGCCCTGGGCTTGGTCTTGCGCGGATATCGCACCAAGATCGATCCAACCCTTGAAGTATGGCGTCAACGTACCGCAGGTGCATGGTTTACCTGGATTGCAATAGCGGGAGCGCTCTGCGCAATCGCAACTTCATTCAAATAAGTCATAAATATTGAGAAAGGCCCCATAAGAGCAATCTTGTGGGGCCTTTCTTTATGCAGTTTCAGGTATTCTACGTTCAAGCTTACGAAGGAGCGCAAAATGGCAAATAAAGAACAGAAGAGCAATGCAAATGCTAAGAAGGAACCAAAGCTGAACCTGAAGGAGAAGCGCTTAGCAAAGCAAGAGAAGAAGTCGAAGAAAGACTAATTTTCTAGAAATTTATGGAGAAGGCAAGCCGACGCTTATATGGGTGGCTTGCCTTCTTCGCTTTATTTGGACTGACCCTCTCCTTGTTTCTTACCGCATTTAATATTGACCCGGTGGTGGTGGCGGATCAAACACTCTTTCACCAGAATACCGCACCAATCCGCATCGTCGGCTTCTTTAGTTATTTCACTATCTGGTCCAACCTTCTAGTGGTTTATATCGGTTACGCGGTTGCGGCAAATAAGAGTTCATCTAAATATTTTGGGACGCTCTTTGCCACTGCCCTAATCATGATCACCATTACCGGATTGGTTTACAACACTCTGTTGTTGCCGGTCTATCCCCCAAAGGGTTGGTACTGGCTTACCTCTTCACTGATGCACCTTGTAGTGCCCGTCATGTATAACTATTTATGGATCAAGAAGGGCCCGCGCGGAAATATCGCGTCCCAGCGCACTCTGCAGATTTTGACGATTCCGATCATCTACCTCATTTATACCATCGTGCACGGCCTAGCCATTGAACAGTGGCCCTATAAATTTATAGATTTAACAAGTGAAGGGTTTCTCATGTGGGCCAGTGGAGTACTCATAATCTTTGGCTTTGGGGTGCTTCTGATTTATATATTCGCCATCGTTGATCAGAAACCACTAAAAGGTAATTTAAAGTAGATCTGGGTCGATCTTCGTCTGCTCTTTAATCTTTGCTAGATCTGCGGCGGTGCTCTTCGCGATGTTCTCGGTCTCGTTAGCAATACCGTCAAGATGATTTGCGATAAAGGTCTTGGGGTTGAGATCTTTGAGATCCATATTCGCGTACTCGGGGCCAAGTTGGCTCTTAAATTCGGTCATTGCCTCACGGCTAAAACCACGCATTCTTTGCAGGAATTTCGCCGCATCTACCGCAAAATGGGGCAATTTATCCGGCCCTATGAGCACAACGGCCAAGATTGCCAGCACGAGTAACTTTTCAAAGCCGATTCCGAACATACTTGAACGATACCGTCAGGTGTATAGTTAGGCAACGTGCATTTCTTAAGTAGCCCCGTTTCCGGACAAACACACGATCTCACATATGACGATGTGTTTATGGTTCCCAACTACACCCAAATCGCTAGCCGCATGGATGTCGACCTTGCTACCGATGATGGCACTGGCACCACAATTCCAATAGTTGTCGCCAATATGACGGCAATCGCGGGACGCCGAATGGCAGAAACCGTTGCGCGCCGCGGTGGAATAGTCGTAATCCCGCAAGATATCCCTCTCGAGATCATCTCCGACGTCATCGCCTGGGTTAAGACCCGTCATATAGTTTTTGAAACTCCCGCCACCTTGGAGGCCACCGAAACCGCAGCCAGCGCTTTGGATCTGATTACCAAACGTGCGCATGGGATCTTGGTCGTAGTAGATAAGACCAAGCCAGTCGGCGTCATTACGCAGAGTGATTTAGAGCGAGTCGATCGCTTCACACAGTTACGTCAGATTATGCATACCGATTTCACAACTTTGCCCGAGAGCGTCGAACCACGCGAGGCTTATGAAGCGCTAGAGGAAAGTCGACGTGATTTCGCTGCCATCGTAAGCGCTAGCGGAGACTTAGTCGGAATCCTTACAAAAGCTGGAGCGCTTCGTGCCACCCTTTATCGCCCTGCCGTAGATTCCAAGAACCGTCTGCGCGTTGCAACTGCCATCGGAATTAATGGCGATGTCGCGGGTAAAGCGAAGGCGCTATTGGCGGCGGGATCTGACTGCCTCATCATTGATACTGCACACGGTCACCAAGCCAAGATGATCGAAGCTATTAAGGCGGTTAAAGCCCTCAACCCCGGTGTACCTATCGTCGCTGGCAACATTGTCACGGCGCAAGGGACCAAAGATTTGATTGAGGCTGGCGCAGATATCATCAAGGTCGGCGTTGGGCCAGGAGCGATGTGCACCACCAGAATGCAGACAGGTGTCGGTCGACCCCAATTCTCTGCAGTTCTTGAGTGCGCTACACAGGCTCGGGCTATGGGCAAGCATGTCTGGGCCGATGGCGGGGTTCGCCATCCACGCGATGTTGCTTTGGCACTTGCTGCAGGCGCTTCACAGGTAATGATCGGTTCGTGGTTTGCTGGCACTTTGGAAAGTCCGGGAGATTTACTAAAAGACACAACTGGCAAGCTCTATAAAGAATCTTTCGGAATGGCCTCCGCTCGCGCTGTTAACGCTCGTACGACCCAAGAGAGCGCCTTTGATAGGGCGCGTAAGCGGATATTCGAAGAGGGAATCTCTTCCGGCCGAATGTATATAGATCCTGCTCGCCCCGGAGTTGAAGATCTCATTGATCAGATTATTGCTGGCGTCCGCTCCTCATTTACTTACGCCGGGGCAGCCACCATTAATGAATTCCACGATAAATGCGTCGTGGGCATCCAATCCGCATCTGGTTATGCAGAGGGACGCCCACTTCACACCTCGTGGTAATTGCTACAGTAGAATCGAAATTTCTAAGCCGGGGTTATTTTCACTGAATTTCTGCTGACCTCCTAGGCCAGATATCTCCAGCAAGACTGCTACCGAATCAACGACTCCTCCACCGCGAACTATCAACTTTACGGCGGCGCCTAGGGTTCCACCAGTGGCGAGCACATCATCGATCAGCATCACTCGTTCACCACTTTGAACAGCATCTTGATGTATTTGCAAAATGCTCTCGCCGTATTCCAAAGCATAACTCTCCGAAAAACTAGCTGCGGGAAGTTTCCCGCTCTTTCTGATGGGGATAAATCCCTTGCCGCTCATCTTTGCTACCGCTGCAGCGAATATAAATCCGCGCGCTTCAACTCCGGCGACTAAATCAAATTTTTGGCTAACTTTGGAAAACTCACTGACAGCAAGGTCGAATGCCTCGGCATTTCGCAAAAGCGGCGTGATGTCTTTAAAGAGAATACCGTCCGTTGGAAAATTCGGTACATCGCGAATCAGGCTTCGAAGAAAATCCTTCGAAGCCTGATCGCCTTGATTTGTGGAGATAATTACTTGCTCGTCCAGATGTTGATTGGTGATTCGAGGAAGTAGATGACGAAGAGAGCAGAGGCGATATAAAGAAGTGCATGCACTTCCTTGCGGCGACCTTGAACTACTCGTACTAGTACGTGTGAAACGAATCCAGCACCAATACCTACCGAGATGCTGTATGTGAATGGCATCAAGATCATTGTTAGAAATGCGGGAATCGCAATTCCATAATCTTGCCAGTCGATATTTTTGATCTGAGACATCATCAAGAAACCAACGATGACCAGAGCAGGGGTGGCCGCTTCGTAAGGGATCACTGCTACCAGCGGTGCCAGAAATGTCGTAAGCAAGAAGAGAATTCCAGTTACCACTGAAGCTAAGCCGGTTCGAGCACCTTCGCCCACACCCGCTGCAGATTCGATATAGCTAGTGTTTGAAGAGACATTTCCCATTCCTCCACCAACCGCTGCAATTCCATCTATCAAGAGAATGCGGTCGATATTTGGAATGAGTCCTTCGCTGTCGAACAAATCACCTTCGCTAGCGATTGCCGTAACGGTTCCAACATTGTCGAAGAAATCCGAGAGCAACAAGGAGAAGATCAAGAGAATCGCGGAGACAACGGTTACTCGATTAAAAGCACCGGTGAGATCGATATGACCAAAGAGGCTGAAGTCTGGCTTTGCGAATACCTTTGATGGAATCGTAGGAACGTTTAGTCCCCAACCCTTTGGATTTACATTCTTGCCATCAAAATTAGGGCCGATTTTAAAGGCCTTTTCAACAATGACTGCAAGCACTGTAGTGGTCACAATTCCGATTAAGAGCGCGCCTTTAACTTTTCTTACGACAAGGGCGATCATGAAGCAGAGGCCAAAGGCGAAGACCACGATTGGCCAGCCAACGAGATTTCCATTGTCACCCAGCTGAACCGGTACCGGCCCGGCGCCAGTGCGACGAACAAACCCGGCATCAACCAGACCAACGAGGGTGATGAACAGGCCAATTCCGACTGCTATCGCAATCTTGAGTTGTGCGGGTACCGCGCGGAACATTGCGGCTCGAACACCAGTCACTACAAGGATGACGATGATTACACCTTCAATTATTACCAGACCCATCGCATCTGCCCAAGTCATCTGGGAGGCAATACCAACTGCAACGAAGGTATTTAGCCCTAGTCCTGTGGCGAGCGCGAGTGGGAAATTCGCCACCGTGCCCATCAGGATGGTCAAAATTCCTGCCATAAGAGCAGTCATGGCAGCGATCATGGCCAGATTTGGGTGACTTCCATCTCCGCCGAGATACTTGCCGTCACCATCTTTAGTGAGACCGATAATCAGTGGATTGAGCGCAACGATGTATGCCATCGTGAAGAACGTGACGAAACCGCCACGAATTTCCCTAGCTAGCGTTGAGCCACGTTCGCTGATTTTGAAATAGGAATCGAGCATGACGTACTCTCCTAATTTTGATATCGGGGGTGTTTGCGACCCCGTGTGAAATGACGGCTCACAGACCGGGGAATGGTGAAACGGTATAGGCAATTAACCCAGATGTTAAGCGCACACTCAGGCAATTTTCATTTAAAGTAGGGCATGCCAGGCTGAAATGGGTAGAAAATGGACGGTCAAGGGAGGTGAAGCGCATTAAGCACACGGTTTGGAGCCAGTGGCCCGATCTCAAGGTCCCAGATGGATTTCAAATGTTATCGCCGACTGATTTCCCGCTCGATAGTTCTGATTTATCTCAGATCACGATTTATGTGCAACCGTATATGACCGGCTCGGAATTTCTAGAACCGGTAAGAGAGATGAGCAACTTACAACTCCTGCAGGTCCCCAATGCTGGGTATGAAAGTGCTCTGCCCTATCTTCGACCTGGGATGATGCTCTGCAATGCACGCGGGGTGCACAATGCATCGACCGCCGAGCTCGCCGTGGGTCTGGCTATTGCGATGAAGCGCGGAATTCCCACCTTTATTAGAGAGCAAGAGAGAGGTGTTTGGAGCCACGAGCGTATGGGTTCGCTCAATGACAGCACCATCGGAATAATCGGAGCGGGTTCTATTGGTCAGACCTTGGTCTCTTATCTCAAACCCTACGAAGTTGAGATCACTACCTTTTCTCGTTCTGGAACGAATGGTTCGCTCACGTTAGGGCAGCTCGATGAGTTACTTCCAACTTTTGACTTCCTATTTTTGATAGTTCCCCTCAATGATGAGAGCAACAACTTCATAAATGCCAGACGTCTGGCGCTTATGAAAGATGGGGCAATCTTGATCAATCTAGCGCGCGGCAAGGTAGTCGATACCGATGCGCTCGTTGCAGAACTCAGTACGGGACGAATTAGCGCTGCTCTTGATGTCACAGACCCTGAGCCACTTCCACCCGGCCATCCACTTTGGAAGGCTAAGAATGTGCTAATCACCCCGCACGTTGGCGGGGATTCTGCAGCCTTTGAAAAGAGGGGACGCCGATTTATCGAAGAGCAACTGCAGCGCATCGCCGATGGGTTAGAGCC
>JBAXVT010000040.1:0-15146 GCA_037128715.1 Actinomycetes bacterium | reverse complement strand
AATTACAGTCAACCATCTTGCACAGCTATGTGCAGGCCTTCCACATCGTATTCATTTCTGCAGCACCAGTTACTGCAATTGGATTCTTGGTTGCTCTCGCGCTAAA
The DNA here is from genome assembly GCA_037128715.1 of Actinomycetes bacterium. Taxonomy (GTDB): domain Bacteria; phylum Actinomycetota; class Actinomycetes; order Nanopelagicales; family Nanopelagicaceae; genus PALSA-747. The sequence continues at coordinate 15,040 of JBAXVT010000040.1, read as the reverse complement.
GGCAGCTCCGCTCAAGACAGGCGAGGAGCATGCAAAAGCCATGAAGGAAGCCGCTGGCGAGGCCGTCGGTTAATAATTGGCAATAAAGAAACCCCGCGAGATTTTTCTCGCGGGGTTTCTTATTTAATCCTCTTACTTCTTAAATAAGTAGAGAGCAAGAACCACAAAGTTGAAAAGGCTAAGAAGGATGAAGAAGAAGCCCAGGGCAAGCAGGTTGCTAGAATTCTTGGCAACGCTCAACCCCAACTGCGAAATATCATCGACTTCGTGCATGGTACGCGTGAGCGCTCGGCTATCGCGGATAGAGGCGAGCATTGCCGTCACCGAGAAGACACCACCTGCGGCGACCAACCCGAGGGCGAAAGCCTTGAGATCGAGTGGTGACTTATAGGTCAACTTTCCGGTTGTTGCAAGGGCGAGAACAGCGGCCAAAAGGATGGTCGGTGCCAATTGTGAGGAGATCCGCTGGGTGCGTTGCCCATTCCAGATTTGGAGCAAGTCCTTTTCGCGTATAGCCATATTCGAACCTCCGGTCTAATGTAATAGGTGCTACCTTACTATGAAGGAGATAATCTGCAGATGCACGCATGGATGTGGTTCGCAATGGCGGGAGTCTTCGCCGTCCTGGAGATTCTCAATCTGAGTCTGGTCTTTGCCTCATTTGCCCTCGGAGCTTTTTTTGCAGCCCTCACTCGCTTGCTTTCAGCAAATGTGCCCGCCCAGTGGATCGTCTTTGCACTGGCTACAGTTTTGAGTCTGCGCCTCAAGCCGATTCTGACTCGCTACATATTTCGCAAGACCCCGGCATCGGATACTGGCATTCAAGCGTTGATTGGTCAGAAAGCCGTTGCTACGACGCAAATTTCAGATTCCGCAGGAACAATCACTCTCAAAAATGAGACCTGGACTGCGCGCAGTGAAGGCGGAATCATCGAAGTTGGTAAGAATGTAACCGTGACTGGAATCGAAGGCGCCGTAGCAGTTGTAACAATACGTACTGATTCTCAAATCAACTAAGGAGTAGAGATGGCCCTATTGATCGGACTCGGCGTTATAGTTTTACTCGCCATTCTCATCACGATTGGATCTATCCGAATTGTTCCGCAAGCTAGTGCGGGAATCGTTGAACGCCTTGGTAAGTATCACAAGACTCTCGAACCTGGTCTGAACTTAATCGTGCCAGGAATTGATCGCCTCCGTCCCTTAGTGGACTTGAGAGAGAAAGTGGTCTCCTTCCCACCCCAACCCGTTATTACTGAAGATAACCTAGTTGTCAGTATTGACACCGTTATTTATTTTCAAGTTACAAATCCCAAGTCGGCTACTTACGAGATCGAAAATTACATCCAAGGTATCGAACAGTTGGTAGTTACAACTCTCCGTAACTCTGTCGGCGGATTGGATCTAGAGAAGGCGTTGACTTCGCGCGACCACATCAACGCAATCCTGCGTGGCGTGCTCGATGAAGCGACCAGCAAATGGGGCGTGCGCGTTAATCGAGTTGAGATCAAGGCGATTGAGCCACCTCCCAGCGTTCAAGAGTCGATGGAAAAGCAGATGCGTGCCGATCGTGACAAGCGCGCCGCTATCTTGACCGCCGAAGGAGAGAAGCAAAGTCAAATTCTTCGCGCTGAAGGAAATCGGCAGGCTGATATCTTGCGTGCAGAGGGTGAAGCACAAGCCCGTGTGATTAATGCAGAAGGTGAAGCTACCGCCATCGCGAGAGTCTTCGATGCGATCCACAAGGCAAATCCCGATGAGAAGGTCTTGGCTTACAAGTACCTCGAACAACTTCCTATCATCGCTAACGGTACCGCGAGCAAACTCTGGATAATTCCAGCAGAACTCTCCGGTGCGGCAGCTTCGATTATTAAGGCCTTCAAACCGCAATAATTTGAGCGCAGTATTGCCTGGCATTCTTCTAAAGGGACTATTCGTTAGACCTTTTACACACTCTTCAAAAAACTTGAGTGCTTACACTCGTCATTTATTAGTTCAGCCATACCCTCATTCAGATGGCAGGTATACATTGAATGCATGTTGATCTGTAACTCAAACCCTTGTTCTTCAAGGATATTACAGACGCCGCTCGATAAGCGAGGTACTACTAGGCGAGGTGCGCAATGAACATAGAACAATATGAGCGAATGAGAAGTGGCGAAGGATTTGTCGCGGCACTTGATCAAAGTGGTGGCAGTACCCCAAAGGCGCTCCACCTATATGGCATCGACGAATCCCAATACTCCACTGAAGAGCAGATGTTTGACTTAGTACACAAGATGAGAACTCGAATCATTACAAGCCCGGTTTTCAACAGTGAGAGAATCCTGGCCGCAATTCTCTTTGAAATGACGATGGAGCGAGAGATCGAGGGAATCCCAACTGCCGAATACTTGTGGCACCGTAAAGGAATTGTTCCCTTCCTTAAGATTGACAATGGACTACAGCCCTCGATTAATGGGGCATCACTCATGAAGCCCATCCCCGAACTCACCACTCGCCTAAAGAAGGCAATTGGATATGGAATCTTTGGAACCAAGGCGCGTTCGGTTATACATGAGTCCAACTCAGCTGGAATTAGCGCCTGTTTAGATCAACAATTCGAGATTGCCCACAGAGTTTCAGCCGTTGATCTCATCCCTATCATCGAGCCGGAAGTAGATATAAAGAGCCCAGAAAAGAACTGGATTGAGCATATCTTGAAGCGCGAACTCCTAGAAGCTTTGGATTCACTCGATAGTTCGCAGAATGTCATTCTCAAATTAACACTCCCCGATGAAAGAAACTATTACGCCGAATTAGTGCGCCACCCTCGAGTAATTAGAGTCGTCGCTCTCTCCGGCGGATACACCCAAGTTCATGCCGACGAACTCCTCGCACAGAACGATGGGTTAATTGCTAGCTTCTCCAGAGCCCTGACGGAGGGGTTAAGGCAGCAACAGAGCGAGAGCGAATTCGACAACGCGTTAGATAGGTCAATTCAGCAGATATACACCGCCTCCGTTAAATAGGGATATAACCTTCTGGGATGAGAATCTTGATCAAGGTCCTACGCAACTTCGTCATCGTCGTCGTAGCTCTCTTCGTCGGACTCTCCGCCTTCTTCCATTTCGTTCACTATCCCAACGTCATAGCGGCAGTTCGCCTCGGTCTGGCCCCTGCTTCTAAGACTCCGACGCTGATGCCGTGGCACACGGTGGCACCATCCACGACTCCTATTGTTTGGCCAACTGGGACCGAACAGATGCCCACCACGGTGAAGTACAAAGGGCAGAACCTGACCTGGGATGAATTCCTACAAAAGTCTTATACCAATGCTTTTCTGGTCGTTCGTAATGGTGTCATCACTTATGAGTACTACAACACCAAAGATGGAATGACTAAGACTTCGCTATTGCCTTCGTACTCCATGGCAAAAACATTAACTTCGTTGGTTATTGGTCAATTGGCAACCCAAGGAAAGATCCAAGAGTCGGACACCTTCGTCTCATTCTTCCCACAATGGAAAACGGGTACCTCTTTCGACAAGGTCACCATTCAGAGCCTGCTCGATATGGAAGCCGGCGTCGGTGTTACAGATAACTACCCGGACGGACCAACCGGTTGGGGTGTAGCGATTGCTCAAATGTATGCCACCACTGACATGAACTGGTTTATGTCGCACAATCGCATGATGTTAGAAGCACCCGACACAAAGCCCGATTACCGCAGCGTGGATACTCAAATGCTGGGATTGATCATTCAAAAGGTAACCGGCGGAACCGTCTCGAACTATTTCAGCAAGAACTTCTGGCAACCCATCGGAGCGACAACCGCAGCGACTTGGAATGTTGACCATATCAATGGACACGAGAAGACCTTCTGCTGCTTTAATGCCACCGCGCGGGATTACGCGCTCATCGGCCAATTAGTTCTTAACAAAGGCAAAGCAGGAGGACAGGAGCTCATCAGCCCTGCTTGGATGCAGCGTATTTCTACACCAGTTGTGAAGTTGGATTATGGCTGGGGCTATGGCGCTCAGGTCTGGCACCCCTATCCTGGCATCGACCTAGCCGAGGGGTTGCATGGTCAACAAATATTTATGGACCCCGCTACCAAAACCGTTGTCCTGAAACTCAGTGACTATCCCAATGGAGATGATCCGCAGGATGCGATATCTGCGGTGCTTTATCAGGTAGACCAAAGAAAGTAATAGATTTTGTACTACTCGCTCTTCGAGAATATCTTCAACAGCGAACTAATTGGCTTACCTGCCTCCGATGGGTGACGAAATTTAAGCCCCGGATTTACCTTGTAGCTATTGCGCCGGCCCACTCGGGAAATCGTGACGTACCCTGACTCCTCTAAATCTGCCAGTATCGCCTGGGCGCTGCGCTCGGTGATGCCGACGGTGTCAGCTATATCTCGGACCCGCGAATCTGGATATCGACTGAGGTGAATCAGGACGTGACCATGGTTGGACAAGAAGGTCCATTCCCGGCTGATTTCGGAGGGTTTCATGAATTTAGCATAGCAGTAGTTTGACACATGAATTCTATTTCATGTATTGTACTTCTGACAAAGGAGGCAATATGTCCAATTCATGGTCGTTAGCGAGCGCTAACCTCACATCCGTAGCAGTTCTCGTCTTCGTTCTCGGGTTTATAGGTGCCCGTATAAAGAGCGATGTACGAATCCCCGAACCCATCTATCAGATGATCTCTATCTACCTACTCTTCGGCATCGGGCTCAAGGGTGGTCATGCCCTGAAATCCGTGACCGCTGATAGCTTCGTGAAGCCAGCACTAGCCACCCTGGCCCTGGGAATAGCTATCCCAGTGACGGCTTTCTACGTCCTCAAGCTAATTCGCAAGCTCAACGATATGGATCGCGGCGCTATCGCGGCTCACTACGGTTCCACCTCGCTAGTGACCTTCTCGGCCGCCCTGCTCTACCTAGATAACAGCAAGATCCACGTCGAAGGATTCGCTACGGCCCTGCTTACACTCCTAGAAATCCCCGGGGTTGTAGTCGGCGTTTATCTCGGCTCGCGCAAACTGCAACAAGAGGTGCAATGGGGCAAGACCCTCCTGGAAGTCCTGACAGGCAAAACGGTTCTTCTCCTCGTGGGCGGATTAGCCATCGGCGCCACAACCACGCAGGCTGGATTCCTCAAGGTGACTCCCTTCTTTATCGATCTGCAGAGCGGCTTCTTGGCACTCTTCTTGCTCCATCTGGGCTATCTCGCCGGGAGCAATTGGGGCGAGATCAGAAAAGTTGGGGCCTCGGTCGCGCTCTTCGGAATAATTTTCCCTATAGGGGCTGGGGCACTGGGAGTGAGTGTCGGCCACTGGGTTGGTCTCTCAATCGGTGGCGCAACAATTTTAGGTGTTCTCTGCGCCAGCGGCTCCTATATCGCGGCTCCTGCGGCGGTATCGGTGGGTCTTCCCAAAGCAAATGCTTCCCTTGCGCTCATGTCGAGTATCGGGGTTACCTTCCCATTTAATCTCATAGTGGGAATTCCGCTCTACTTAGAAATCGCTAAGGCGTTTAACTAAAGAGATACCTCGAAGCACCTCGCGTGTAGATCCTGTGCGCGCGGGGTGATTGAGCGCTACCCCTTGAGGGAACCTTGAGTTAAACCTCGAGTTATCTGCTTATTAAAAGCTATGTAAAGCACAATCATAGGCAGTGTCACCATGGTCAGCGCGGCAAAGAGCAGTTGATAATTAGTCTCGTACCTCGATGAGTATGTGAGGAGACCGGCGGGCAAGGTTTTTAGCGACTCATTTTGGATATAGAGAAGGGCAAGGAGAAATTCGTTCCAAGCGCCCAGCGCAGTAAAAATAATTACATTGATAAGTGCCGGTCTGATAATTGGCAGCATTAAAGTCCTGTAGGTCTGCAGATCGCTCGCCCCATCGATTCTTGCAGCCTCGAAAAGTTCTTTTGGAAGAGAATCTATATAGGTTTTGACAAGCCAGATTGCCAAGGGCAAACCCATGGCGGTATAGGGAATGATTAACGCGAAGCGGGTATCTTTCAAATGCAGGTAATCGAAGATCTGATTCTGGGCAATGAAGTACGCCTGCACCGGAAGCAGCAAACCGAGTAAAAAGAGGCCAATAATAAATCTATTTCCCGTGAATTTAAGGCGACTAAGTGCAAACCCAGCCATCGAACTTGTAAACACGACAATCCCTACAGTCACCAAAGTCACGATAAAGCTATTGACAGCATAAAGACCTAACCCGCCATCGCTCCAACTCTGTTTAAAGACCGAAAGATCAAAGTGGGTAGGTAGCCCCAGTGGGTTTTGCGAAATCTGGCCGTCGCTTTTGAATGAGCTCAAAAACATCCAGATCAATGGCAGTAGAGCTGCCAGTGCATAGAGATAGATCAAACCGGAACCGAGACGCTTAAAACTCCTCATCAGTATTCCAACTCTTCCTGCTTTCGATTCTGCCACGTCCTAAAGCCGAGCGCAGCAAAGAGTCCTACCATCGAAATCAGAATAGCAAGTGCCGATCCATAACCTATCTCTCCGTTAGCGAAGACTGTTTTCACAAGGTATGTAGTGGGCACTTCCGTTGTATTGTAAGGTCCGCCATTTGTCATGACATAAAATAAGTCAAAACCCTGTACTCCACCCGTTATACAAAGCAATATCGCCACTGAAGTCGATTGCTGGATCATCGGAACTTTAATCTTTCTAAAGATTTGATAGCCCCCAGCACCATCAAGCGAAGCGGATTCAATTACTTCGGTCGGTAAACGGCTAAATGCGGCAACAAAGATCGCCATAAAGAAGCCCGAATAGACCCAGCCCGAAACCAGACAGATGGAGAGGAGCGCGGTTGCCGGATCTCCCAGCCAGACATGTTGCATATTCGAAAGCCCGAGATCAGCCAGTATTGAATTCAGAATTCCGTAATCAGGGTTATAGATCGCACTCCACAGAACTGCGATAACAACCGATGGCAACATCACAGGTATGAAGAGTGAAATTCTCAGGAATGCGGTGTTACGGCGTGAGGAGATGAAACCCGCCAAAATTAATCCGAGGAGAACTTCAACGACAAGGGTTACTAAAATATATATTAAGACATGTATGAATGTGGATTGAAAGACTTGATCCTTAAAGGCTCGGAGATAATTATCAATTCCAGCCCAAGTTGGTTTGGCGTATCCATCCCAACGAAAAAAACTAAGTCCAAGTGTGCCAACAAAAGGCGCTACTACTGCAAAGAGATAAATCGCCACTGCAGGAAAAAGTAAAAAGAGGAGTCCAGATTTACTACTTGGCTTCAATCTAGACTCCTCTATCCATTCCTAGGCTCTACTTCTATGTGCTACTTAGCTTTTACAGCGGCTTCTGCCTGATCGAGCGCGGCTTGCGGGCTCTTAAACCCATCGAGAACTTGAGCGGTCGCGGTGTTTAAGGCATTTGCAACTTTAAGGGTATATCCCGTATCAGGTGGAGCAACAAGAGTTGCTCCGGACTGCAAAAGATCCACCATTTGTTGCGAGAGCAGATCAAGCTTCCCAGAGGCACTTGCCTTCGCGACTGGGGTGAAGCCCGCTTTCTGCCAAGCCGTAACTTGAGTTGGGGTAAAAGCATCTTTCAGAAATTCAATGGCCTTCGCTTGCTTTTGGCTCTTGGCATTGACTATGTATCCAGTTGTTACTCCCATGACACTGTTCTGACTTCCTGCTCCGCCCACCACGACCGGTAAGTTAAACCAGCCCATATGGAACTTAGGCGCCTGTTGTTGCTGTATCGCAACAATCCAAGAACCAATAGGCAACATTCCATATTTGCCCGTGAAAAAGAGCGAATAACCCTGATTATCACTGACGGAGTTAGCGCTTTTATTAACATACCCATTCTTCTGCAGCACTGACCAGTACCCCATCGCCTTCACCCACGCCGGAGAATTAAGCGGAGACTTCGTACTTAAGGTCTGGTCATATGACTTTTCGCCAACGATTCTTGAAAGAAGATGCCCATTCCAATTGCCAGCCACCCAGAGATCCTTATTGCCCACAGCAAAGGGTGTGATACCGAGCCCTTTCAACTTTGCGCTCACGGCAAGTAGATCAGCCCATGTTTTAGGAATTGAAATCGAATACTTTGCAAAGAGATCCTTGTTATACCAGATCACATTTGTTACATCGGAGGTAAAGGGAACCATATAGATCTTCCCTCCAATTGTGGTAGACGTGAAAGACTTTGGCGAGTATTCAGATGTAAGTCCACCGGACTTGATAAGAGAAGTGATATCCGCCGCGTATCCCGCCTTCAGCTTATTCTGCAATCTTTGACCCGCCCACTCGAAGTAGACGTCGGGTGCGGTACCGCTTGTAAGTAGATTTTGCAGACCAATTGTTTCGTACAAGTCATCATTTTGAATCTCGAAGTTAACTTTCCAGCCAGGATTATCTTTGGAAAATTGAGCGGCCGCGGAGTCCCAAATCTTCTTTCCATCAGTGCCATTGCTGCCAAAAGCGATTCTTAATACCTTATCGCCCGAACTCGCACTAGAAATCTGAGGTGAAATCACCGCAGTAACTAATAAGAGTGAACTAAGGATTGCCATTAGATTTCTGGTTTTCATAGATTTCATCCTTCCTTGTAGTATTTCTTGATCATTTTTCGATTCTCTCTGATGCCCAATTCAGTTCATCAATTAAATCACTCAGTAGCATCTCTAGGTGGTCGCCGTAGACGCGGTAACGATTTTCGTGTATTTCGTCCAGAATTTGAGTCAATTTCTTTGCGTTCTGCTGGTTTCGATTGATGTCGTCAAAATTGGGATTTTCACCGAGCATTTGGGCTAGGTACCCAATTGCCCTGCCTCCCAGTTCGTACTTCACTACCCAGGGATGGATCTCTGACTGTAGATCCTTAAGAGTGAAATCGGGGCTAAGCAGTGTCTGAGAATTCATGGCGATTTCCGTGCTCAGATTTTTCAATAAATCGCAGGCGCTGGAAGATTCGGCGGTGCGCCATAAGAAGGCAGCTCGGTTGAGCACCATTGAAACATCCGGGGAAGCATCTCCATTTAAGCAAGAGTCATGCACAGTGCGCCCGAAGTGGCGAAAAGCATCGCGTTCAGAGGAGATCGCAAATGTCTTTTCCACGACTGCATCCCATGCCCTATCCGGATCGTAGGCGTGTGGGTCGCTAAAGAAGTCAGCCATTGTGCGCAGGGGAATCAACGAAGATTCAAAGAGTTCCATAGGGTTTGCCAAATAGCCAGACATATTTTCGAGCATGGCGGGTTCACGTCCCCGAAGAGGCCCGATATGGAGTTGGTAGGTCATCGCAACATCGTTCACTGGATAGTTATCCCAGTAAAAGGGTTTATGCCCCGTACCACGTTCAAGTATTTGCGCATCTGCATAAGTCAATGTAGGCGAACAAATTTGTCTTCCGGTCCACATCAATTTTTGATCTCTGTTTAGTCCAGATCCAAAGGTAGAAATAGATTCTTCATTGCCAATACCGTAATATTGTGTTGGACAAACAATGAATTCCATTCCTAAGCCTTGGCTACACGATCTTTCATACAAGCTATTTGTGAAATGAAGTTGCGCTTCAACGATGGTCGAAAACATCTTTTTATCTTTATCGGTCTGTAATTCCCCTGGGATATCATCCAAGAATATTCCGACTAGGTTACAACCAATCGCACTCAATTGAGATAACCTGTGAAGTTGGGAGTCAAGATGCTGAGGGTTGGAATATTCCAGTGTTAGGCCCGGTGAGAGTGAGGTGCCAACATCCACTCCGATATTCTTGCCGCGATCAACCAGAATTTTTAATTGAGCGATCGCCGCTTCACCAAACGGTTCCTGCCAGTAAATGCGATGATTAGGTTGGTCCTTGGGCGAACAGAGAAAGGTATCCAACTCCCATTGCGCCAACAGGTCGACCATTCGCTCGCGCTGTCGCGGCGACCAAGGGTGCCCATAGAAACCCTCAATTACGCCGCGACGAATTCCGTTCTTCATGAGATTAACCCAACCTTACGAATTCACTCCCCAGCCTTTGACATATCTGCCTCCGTCAGTGCGCCCTTCACTCTTTCTTGGAAGAAGGTAGAGGTTCCGCGCATACGACTTGTTGCAGTGATGGCAAGCGCAGCAACCACCGCCACAATGAAGGTAGTTTTGACTGGACTATCTGTCCCACTCCAGGTTTTAAGTCCGATATAGGCCAAGATGATGGCTCCAAGAAGGGGCATCAAGACGCCAGTGAGAGCAACATTGAGGTTTGTCTTCGCAATGCCACGCAACATCCAGGCCGCCGTAAGTGCCGTCAAGGCGTAATAAACGACGAACATCAAACCAAGGCTGGAGGCGAGGTCCGCCACGATTGTAGCCAAGCTTCCGCCAGACCAGACTTGAATAATGAACATAAGGAACGAGGGAACGCTTAACGCGGTGATTGCAAGCCACGGCATTTTGCTTTTGTCGCCCACGCGAGCAAATGCCCGCCATAGAACTCCATCGCGACCCATTGAATATCCGACGTTTCCAAATGTGATGATCGTTGTTTCAATTCCACCTAAGTAGCCAGCCATAATCGCAAGGACCAAGAGGTAACCCCATGGTTTTCCGGCTAATTGCAACCCGAGTGACGACATCCAAGCCGAGTTCTTACTCATATCAACGGGACTAACTGCTGAGAAGAAAAGAGCTCCAAAGAAGATGGACACACCCATGACCGCAACCAAACTTCCGATACCTGCAAGCCCTGGATTTCGTCGAGACTTCTTGGTTTCTTCATTTACAACAACCGAAGTTTCCCAACCAGAATACCAAAATACGCTTATAAGAAGTCCCGCGAGCAACCCAGAGCCGCCGCCGGCGGAATGCAGACTAAACCAATGGATGCTAGGTGTGCTGCCTGGGCGATGATGGGTTAACCCATGATGTAGAGCCATAAAGCCGAAAATCGTCATAATCGTTAACTCGAATGCAGTTATTGCCCACTGGAATCGAGCGGCCAATCGGATTCCCGTTGCAACTAGTAGGGTGATCAAGGCCAAAATGATCGAACCAATTATGGTGACCAACCATTTGTTGTTTGCCGCAGTCGATGAGAAAACCGTCAAGAAATTTGTGGCCGCCGGAATAATGGCAAAGGAGTTAGAAACAACAAAGGCAATTAAAATGAGTATGCCTACAAAGGCGCCAACCATGGGGTTCAAAATTCTTCCCACCCACGCATATGAAATACCAACGTCTGCGCGCCATCTGTTGAGATGGTAGAAGGAGAATGCAATAAAGATCATCGGAATAAACCCGACCAGGAGTGCAAGGAGCGCTCCGTAACCCGAAACTCCGGCGATGCCACCTAAAACACCAGCGATACTGATACCGGGAGCTGCGCTAGCGAAACCTAAGACTATTCCATCCCAAAGTCCAAGAACGTTGTGAGCTAAACCGCTATGTGATTTCCCTGAAGTATCTGACACTGATCTCCCCTATCGACGCTTGCGCGAGAGGCTATAGACACTTAGTATGCCATGTCAATGGATTGCTAAGCATTTCTATCTATATAAAGGGATAATCTCAAAATACTTTGCAAATAGTGCTTGATTACTTTCATCGCCTCCTTGCATATTGGATGAGAGAAAGATTTCTGCGCGTAGACCTTGACTTTGCAATTTTTGCACGACTCCAACAACCGTAGCCTGCAGCAGTGCTGCTCCAACCACAGTAGAAGTAGGGCCAACTTTGAACTCAACTCCCGGAATTTCGATAAGGGCATCCCCCGCAACGCCACAATTATCCAAAACAACATCCGCATATTCGTGCAATTTCTTGCCGGTGTTTGCCCGAGCGGAAGAACTCCCTGCTGCGTTCAAGCTCGTCAAAGCACAAACATGAGCTCCAAGCTCTCGGGCTTTTATCGCCAGATCGATGCTCACTTGATTTCCACCTGAATTGGAAATGATTATGACGGTGTCCCCGCGCCTGATCGGGTGATTGGCTATCAGCTCTTGGGATAGCCCGGGTAATCTCTCATTCTGACTTCCCGCAATCACATCTTTATGAAGCATCAATCGCTCGTCCAAGATCGGATAAATCGGAGCCAGGCCACCGGCTCGATAGAAGATCTCTTCGGCTAACAGGTGCGAATGCCCGGTGCCAAATGTGTGAATTAATCCACCATTTTTTAAAGTAGTGGATGCCAAATCGATGATCGCCGCTAGAGAGCTAACATTTCTCTCTTTAGCTCTTAAGATCAAATCACTGGCTCTATCTAGGTATAAATTATGTAAATTAGCATTACCGATTGGCGCTAAATCTTCTTCATTATAAATATAAATGTCTTTATCTAGCTTTGGTAATTCTGGCATTGCAATAAGGGTTACTACGCCGTTTATCGGCGATACTGATGGACGTTGGACCTGCAGATTTGGATCCCGTGATTTAATATTGTTAAAGATGGTTTCAAAATAGTATTCGCTTTTCGCAATCATACCGCCTATAAATTTTATAGATCGAATCTCAGTTCGCCGCTTCGCCGCTTCAACAATTTTCCAAATTTCTTCTGCGCCACTTTGCACGATTCCTTTCGCAATCACATCTCCTTTTTCTGCATGCACTAAGACGGTTTGCGCAAATTCGGATATCGCTGGAACTGGACGCTCAAGTTGATGAATGAGGTTTGTGAGGTTTTCTATCGTTGTATTGAAATGGTCCAGCGCCGCCTCCAGGAGAGTGGTCTGTGCTCCCCTTCCGTCATGTGACTGCAAAGCCATGTTAATACCTTGTTTTCCCAGCCAAAAGGCGCTCGCCTCGTCACCATATAAATATCCGAGGCCGCTAATTTCTACCAATTTGGATTGAGTTTGAAAGAGTGCGGTTGTCCCCGTACCTAAAGCAACAACAAGATCCTGGCCTTCAGAGCAGGCGTAATACGCCGCAATCGTGTCAGCGACAAGGATGATCTTCTTCACTTTGACTGTCTGACTGATTGCAGATGCGATCTTGATTCGCTCATTGGCAGAAACAGGTATTGCGGCTAGCGCAATAGCAAGCAGGTCGAATTCTTCGTTAGCGGCAGGCAAAGCTTCGCAAATGGCAGTTATTAGATTAGTTGTTAAATTTCCTGACCCGTGACCCACCCCTGGCGATTCAAGAGTAAGGGTAGCTTTATCAGGCATGTGAATGACTGTCTGCAACTTAGTTCCGCCACAGTCCATTGCGATGTATTTCATGAAATCTGACCCCGATTGCATCAAGGAGTTACTTCTCCTACCAATTAGGATAATGGAATGGAACCCCTGAATCTTGCTCCAAATATCTCATTGAGGCAAGCAGCAATGGCTGATCTACCCGCATTACTGAGCGTTTGCCTACAAACAGGAGATTCTGGTGCAGACGCAACGGGTAATTTTTTCGATCCAGAGATCTTGGGTCGAGTGTACGCAGCACCCTACGTGGAGTTTTCACCAGAGTTTTCCTTTGTGATCACGGCTCCAGAAATATGTGGGTACCTACTCGCTGCACTGGATACCAAGACATTTGAATCCCAACTTGCCAAAGAATACTGGCCGGCGTTACAAGCTAAATATCAGTTCGCGCACCCTGCGTTCAAACCAGCCGATTTAGAGATCTTTTTCATGGTACATAGTCCCGAGATTGCACCCAATGAAGTTTCGCAACAATTCCCGTCGCACATGCATATTGATCTACTTCCAAAAATTCAGGGTCAGGGGATCGGCAGAGCCGTCATTGAATCACTCTTTGAAAAGCTAATTAACGCAGGATCCACGGGTGTGCACCTCAACGTTGGCATTTCAAATGTTAGAGCCCAGAATTTTTATCGAAAGCTCGGTTTCAAAGATTTACAATTTAGAGGAGATGCTCTATTAATGGGCAAGCAACTCCGCTAGAAATCCAGCGCTTTATGGGCAAGCGCTATCTCTACCTTGCCAATATCCAAAACGTGGGCCCAGGAATACCAATAATCTTGTGCGATAGAAAACTCTTTCATAGCGTACAAGGTCGCTTCAATTTCCGACCAGGTTAGTGCGACATCACCAGGTTTGTGGAGAGTCCTCGCTCTTTCAACAATGGATTTAACGCGGGGATAATTATTATCGGTTAAGGCAGAAAGTATTAAAACTCCCATGGAAACCAATTCGCCGTGCAAGATGGTGCGGCCTGTCACATTTTCGAAGGTATAGGCAAAGAAGTGTTCGCTTCCTTCTTCAAATCTGGCATGACCAACTTCGTGGCTCAACCAACCATTTTCTCGATATAGCTCCATTAACGTCCTAATTCCGAGAGTAGATTGCTCTGCGATTTCATCGGAGATTGATTCTAGAACGTCCACATATTTTAAAGAGGATGCTGCTGAGGACTCTTCCCATGGGATTGATTTTCCCAAGTCGGAAGCCATCTTCCAATCCGCGTAGGCCGTATGGCAAGAAAGCACGTCTCCGATCCCAGCAGAGATAAATTGGCTCGGCGCTTCTTGCAGAATTTGATAATCCACCAATACTCGCTCAGGAACAGCATCGCCCTCATAACTAACTTTATTATCTTTGCGAATTGCAGACATGCGGGTAAAACATGCATCGACAGAGGCCAATGTAGGGACCTGAATCAACGGCCTCTGGGTCTTCCAATGCATCCACTTAGCAACATCCATAGCGGATCCACCGCCGACTCCAACGATGGTTACATCCTCTGGAATTGATTCGGCTAATTCATCGAGAGAACTTGGGGATAGCTCGCGGGCTTCAATTACAAGCTGTGGAGGGGTTCCAAAGCGTTCTTTGATTGATTCCCAAGGATTTTGTTGCATCACAACAACGCTCGCCCCCAGTCGATCTCCCAGGCCATCAAAGAGACCGTGACCATATTCAACAGGAAATCCGCCTTGGGCTTGGAATTCGCTATTCACTATTCATCTCCTTGAGAAAATTGGAAGAGTCTACAGATTATCAGAATTTCAAAAATCTAATGGGTGCTAGATGGCTGCCCATTTTACGATTACAGCCACCCGGACTTCTTAAAAGTCCTAAAGAGGAAT